>JBAHZU010000102.1:0-6376 GCA_037132875.1 Pontiella sp. | reverse complement strand
GAACCTCGCCGCTCATGGATTGATTTATCTGATGATCTACCCGTGCGCCGGCAGTGCCGACTGGCAGGAATATCACGGGAAAGGTACCGGTCCCGTAATAACGTAATTTAGAGCTTTATTACTAGATTACGGGACTGACCCCTTTTTCGCGTAAAGTCCATGTGCTGGTTAACTTTTTTAGTTTTAGTAGATGAGTTTATTGCATGATTCCATCATTTTCCATTTTTTTTAAAATTGCTTCTATTTCTCCGCGAACTATTGCGAGTTCAGATGCTTCGATTCCATCTCCCTGCCCATATCCCCACCAAAAAGCTTGAACTTTACTAGTTTTATATCGTTGCTCTTGGGCTACAATTAATTGTGTCTCCCGTCTTTTTAGAGAGTTTAATTCAGACGTTAATTCTTTTTTTGTGTAATCATCATATTTAACATAATTTGTGTATGATGAGGTTATTTGTGATGGAGGTGTTGGCATATTCATACATCCAGAAACTATCAATAAAGACGAAGAAATGCTGATAAGTAGTGTGTTTTTCATTTTAATAATCCTTGGTTAGCTAACGTTAAGTATCACCCTGAGCGCGGCGGAGCAAGCGATAGGGTGAATGCTCTGGTTAGAATTAGGTTTTAAAAAGCGTCTGGTTTGATGAACTCCAACCCTGTTATTTCTGATGCCATACCATAAACAAATTGACCTGAAGCTGTTTTGATGAATTCTGCGAGCTAAGCCTCCCCCCATCTGCAAACCAATGACCTAAAAAAATAAGATATAATTTGGTCTGGTTCCATGCCGAGTGACCGAAGGTCGCGAGGGGCGATTTTTCGGTCGTTAAGCAACGTTTTCATAATATACCTCTGCCGGGGTCCGGTTGTCTAGTGAGGAGTGTTTGCGATCCTGATTATGGTAGACTGTAAATTAAAATGCCCCATTTGGAAATCGAGTGCCCCTGCCAGAATGACCCTTTCTTCAATTCACCACAAACAGAGGATAGGAGCATCGGCATGGAGCAAGAAAAAGATAGCACCCAAACCCGCACGGGCAAGTATTTGAACTGGAACGAGCGCATTTTAATCGAGGGATTTTTAAGGGAAGGCATGAGTGAATCCAATATCGCCAAGGAACTCGCGAGGGACCGACGTACCATCAACCGAGAAGTCGAACGCGGACTCGTTAAGCATCTCAACAGTGACCTGACAACCCATGTTGCGTACAACGCGGATCGAGCTCAGGATGTCCACGATCTGAATGCCAGCGCGAAAGGACCCGCCGTGAAGCTGAAAGCCAATAGCGTTGCCGTGGAATTCATTCGCTGCCATATCGTCATTAGGCGGTGGTCGCCCGAAGTGGTGTCCGCCCGGATGAGGGAGAAGGGCATGGAGGGCGCGGTCTGCGCCAAGACCATCTACACCCCTATTGAAAGGGGGAAATTCCCGGCGTCAGCAATGAAACATTAAGGGAGAAGCGAGCTCGCGGAAAGAAATACAAGTCATTACACCGTTGGGCTAAACGCGGGACATCCGTAGGTCGGAGTATTGACGAGTGGTCGGAGGAGGTCGTTGATAGGCAACGGGCCGGGCACTGGGAGATCGATCTAGTGATCGGAGAGAGGAACTGGAAGTGCCGCCCTGCTCACTCTGGTTGAGCGTAAGAGCCGAAAGCTGATCATCCGCAAGATCAAGGACAAGACTCAGGCTGCGGTGACTCGGGCCATCAATGGTATCGAACGATCGATGGGCAAGGAGGCGTTCAAAGTCGTGTTCAAGTCCATCACAGCAGACAACGGTAGCGAGTTCCTTGATTACGCGGCATTGGAGGCTTCTGTATTCGGGTTGACGGCAAGAACCCCGCTCTATTACGCGCATCCCTATTCATCCTGGGAGCGGGGCAGTAATGAGAATGCCAACCGGATGATTCGCCGGTTCATCCCCAAGACCAAACTGAAATTACAGAAGAGGTGTTACACTACCACAACCCGCATACCTACGAGATTCTGTAGGTAGACGAATTTATTTAACCACGTCATCATTTATTACTCTGTTATTTAGGGAAATGGATCTCCTTTACAGGTGCAGTAAAATAATTTGACCTCGTTAAAAGAAACGGGGTTGTTAACATAAAAATGTATGCGGGAAAGATTATGAAGAAATATGGTTTAGGAATGGGTCTTGTGCTGCTTGCAACGGGTTCCGTTTGGGCGGCGGTGCCTTCAAAACAGAAACTAAATGATTTTCGTGCGAAATTACTGGCTCAATCCGCGAGTGAACTTACGGGAAAGGCCGCTGCGCCTGAATCGGCGGATACGCTATGGTATCGACAACCGGCTAGGAATTGGAACGAGGCACTTCCGTTCGGCAACGGACGGCTGGGAGGCATGGTATACGGCGGCGTTAGCCGCGAATGGATTCAGTTGCATGAGGATTCGCTCTGGTCGGGGGCTGCGATCGACTACTACAAGGCGAATGGACCCGCTGTGATCAAACAGGCTCGTGACATGATTTTTGCGGGCAAGTATGGTGAAGCCGGAAAGTTGATTCAGAGCAAGTTCCTTAGTCCGCGGTTCCCATCGGGCACCCACACCTACCAAATGCTTGGCGATCTGGAACTAACATTTCCATCTATGGAGCAGGTAAAGAACTATCGACGGGACCTGGATCTTGATCAGGCTGTTGCGCGTGTGCGGTATGAGGTGGATGGGGTTAAATACTTGCGCGAAATTTTTTCAAGTCCCGTGGATGAGGTCATTGTTGTACGTATCAGTGCCGACCAACCCGGAAAGGTAGCGTTTGATGCTGTGTTGCAGCGTAAGTTCCATGCCTTCATAAAAACAGAGGGTAGCGACGAACTGGTCATGTCCGGAAAATGTCGAAGCATCTTAAAGAAGACAAAGTCTTCGGGAGCGGAAGGGGTTCAGTATGCGGCGCATATGAAAATTATTCCTCGGGGGGGGGCAGTCATCGCCGAAAACGGAAAACTGCGGGTTAAGGGCGCGGATTCAGCGGTGATTCTTATCACTGCGGCGACCAATTTTCGCGGCGAAGAACCGCAGGCACTCAGCCGAAAACAATTGGCCCATGCGGCAGGCAAAAAGTATCAGGACCTCTTGAAGGATCATAAGGCGGAACATCGTCGCCTCTATGGACGGGTGAAGCTGGATCTGGGTGGAGAAGAGGCCGCCAAACATCCCACCGATGAACGGCTCAATACCCTGGTAGAAGGGGGCACCCCGGATCTGCAACTCATCACACTTTATTTTAATTTTGGCCGTTATCTACTGATCTCTAGCTCCCGTCCGGGAGGTATGGCGACTAATCTGCAGGGTCTTTGGGCCGAGGGCTATAAGCCGCCGTGGAATGCAGACTATCACGTCAATATCAACATACAGATGAACTACTGGATGGCCCAACCCTGTAATCTTTCCGAATGCCACGAGCCCTTTTTCGATTACATTGAGTCACTGGTGCCGAGCGGTCGAAAAACGGCCCGGATTCTGTTTGATTGCGACGGATTTGTGGCGGGTCATACCTCCGATATCTGGGGGAACGCCTGGCTCTTTGGTAACAACCGCTATGGCATGTGGGTCACGGGGCCGGCCTGGTGCATCCGTCAGTTCTGGGAATACTGGCTCTTTACTGGCGACCGGAATTTTCTTGAAGAACGCGCGTATCCGATTATGAAGGAGTCCTGCGAATTCTTCGTTGATTTTCTGGTGAAGGATCCAAAGTCAGGCAAATTGGTGTCCGGTCCGACGACCTCGCCTGAAAATAATATTGAAGCTCCGGATGGCAGTAGGGGCTCGCTTTCTATGGGTCCCGCGATGGATCAACAAATTATCTATGAGCTGTTCACCCATACCATTCTGACTTCAGAAATCCTGAATAAAGACGAAACCTTCCGGGAAAAACTTCGAACTCTGCGTTCACAATTGGCTGACCCAGTGAAGATCGGTTCCGATGGGCGTGTGCTCGAATGGCAAGAAGGGCTATCGGAAGTCAAAAAAGGGCACCGCCATATTTCGCATCTCTACGCGCTCCATCCCTCTTGGCAGATTTCGCCAGGAACAACTCCTGAATGGGCGGCGGCAGCTCGCAAAACGATTGATACTCGGCTGAAAAATGGCGGTGGCCATACCGGTTGGAGCCGGGCGTGGATTATTAATTTTTTCGCACGTCTGCTGGATGGCGATAAATGCGCTGAAAATATTCAGGCCCTGCTTATAAAATCAACCCTCCCGAACTTGCTCGACACGCATCCTCCATTCCAAATCGATGGGAATTTTGGAGCCACAGCTGGAATTGCAGAAATGCTACTTCAATCGCACGAGGAAGCCAATGAAGGCATTCCGGTTATTGTGATTCTTCCGGCGTTACCGGCGGCTTGGGCTAACGGCTCGGTAAAAGGATTGGTGGCGCGTGGCGGTTTCGAGGTGGATATGGCCTGGGAAAGCGGTTCGCTGGTATCCGCAATCCTGAAGTCGAAGCGCGGCAGTTCATGCCGTATGCGCTATGGGAATAAGACTATTGAATTGAAAACTGAAGCAGGCGAAAGCTATGATCTGCAAGGTCACTTTTAAGGAATTGAAACGTATGAAATGGATGTTGAAATATTTACTGGCCCTAGGCCTGGCGCTTCCTGCTTTCGCAGATGTCGGGACGCCCAATATCATATTGATTAATGCCGATGATTTGGGCATTGGCCTACTGGGTTCGTATGGCCAGCAGTTGATCAAAACCCCGCACATCGATCGATTGGCCGAGGAGGGCATGAAATTTAATAATTATTATGGCGGAGTTCTCTGTTCCGTGTCCCGATGGACTCTATTGACAGGAATGCATGATGGCCGAATCGGTGGATGGAAACACAATGGCACAGGACTGTTGATGGGTATGGATAAAAAGAAGGTTCCGGAACCAGAATACACGCAACGCCTCAACGCCAAGGTTGAAGAAACGTCCCAGCCCATTCCAGATAACGAGATTTTACTGGCACAGGTGGCGCAGCAGGCCGGGTATAAAACCGCGCAGTTCGGAAAGCTGGATGTGGGATTTCTGACCAATCACGAGCGGGTGAAACGCTTCGGATGGGACTATTATGAAGGTTTCTTCAGCCACAGCCGTTGTCATGGTTTTTATCCTCCGTATCTTTGGCGCAACGGGGAAAAGTTTTTCCTTAAGGGCAATACGAAAGTAAATTGCGGAAAGATGTCGGAAAAGGGGAACGAACCTGTTGGGTCCGGCGGAGAAACCTATTCCCAGAATATTTTTATCGAAGGAATTCTACGGTATATTCGGGAGCATAAGGATGAACCATTTTTCCTCTATCATCCTACACAGTTACCGCACGGGCCGGTTTCGGTTCCAGAACTACATCCAGATTTCGCTGATCATCCCGGGCTATCGCTTGCAGAGAAAAAATATGCCTCGATGGTAAAGATGCTCGATGATCATGTGGGCTTGATCATGCAGGAACTGAAGACACAGGGCATCGACGAAAACACCATCGTCCTGTTTACCTCGGATAACGGTCATGAACTGTATTATGGCCCGAAGAACACCTGCTTTAAATGGAATGCGGATGGCGAGAAAACCAATTTGACGGATAACAAATGGCGCACGTCTGAAAGCGGGGATGTGTTTGATGGTGCGGGTGGACGTGCTGGCATCAAACGCACGACGTATCAAGGCGGAATTCAGTGCCCGTTAATTGTTCGTTGGCCGGGTAAGATCGCACCGGGAACGGAAACAGATCACCTCAGCACACATTATGATTTCATGGCCACATTGGCTGAGCTGGTCGGCGTGGAGGTGCCAGCCGGCAAAGACAGTATCTCCTACCTGCCGACTCTGTTGAGCAATCCTCAGACTAAATCGCATGATTATGTCATCGTCAACAATCGGTTCAACAAGATGGGGCGTACCTGCCTGATCTACCATGATGGTTGGAAACTGGTGGAAGTGGATCGGAAGAAAAATAAATTTCAGCTCTACAACCTTAATGAGGATAATGAGGAGCGCCATGATCTGAGCGCTCAATATCCAGAAAAAGTATCATATTTAAAACATTTTTTGTTGAAAGAATTGGATTCCGAACGCCCTGATCTGGATGCCCCAAATTAATTTTGAGGATTAAAAATGTGGAGACTTAAAAAATCAGCTTTAGTTTTAATAGCGACGGTTACGGCCACGCTGTTTCATCTAGCCCAAGTTTCTAAAAGGCTCATTTAAAAAGGGATAAAAAGGTTCTACGTTAATTTTTGTGGGGATCATCAGGAATTGGACTTGGGGATCGTACGTCATCGGGATCATCATGCGACATGATTAGCACAATAGAACACTATGAAGTATTGCTGGGATTAACCTCTCCCTGGGAGGTGACGAA
>JBAHZU010000098.1:0-37460 GCA_037132875.1 Pontiella sp. | reverse complement strand
AGTTCAACTTTTCCGAGCTGCGGCCAAACAGCTTTTTTAACAGATACTGAACCTTCTCCCGAAGGAGCATGATCTCCGTTTTAAGCTGGGAGATTTCCGCGCACTGAGTTGCACACGTTTCCTGTAGCTGATCAAATTTTCTCCCCGAGAGATGCGTGCCGTGTATTATACAGGATGCATTGAAAAAGATTAGCGAAATCTTGCATATTTATACATTATTTCAACGTTGATACCAAGGGCGTAGGCGCGGCCCGCGCAGATCTACACCATCAAGAAGCAGCGATAACGCTTCAGGTTTAAGTGTCATTTTATCTTCCGCAGCACTCTTCGGCCAACTAAATGTTCCACGCTCGAGACGCTTTACAGAAACCCAACAACCCGTTCCATCAAAACAGAGCACCTTGATTCGAGTTCGCGCGCGATTTGAAAAGATAAACATCGCCCCGTCCTCCGGAATTTCTCCCAGTTCATTACGAGCAATCGTATACAACCCATTGAAACTTTTACGCAGATCTGCCGGTTCAACCGCCAGCACGACTTTTAGATTTTGATTCATGTGAAACATGAACGACTCCTATTGTTAATTGAAGTCGGCATTTTATCTCATCCGCGGAGTCTGGATAGGGGGGGGGCGAAAAGACGTATACGGCCGAGGCCGTCGTCGCTCTTCTTCAGTGACGATTTTCTTTAACGAATGGAATCGTGGGTATGCCGGTATTTGGACGGGGAACTGCCGATTCGTTGTTTGAAGATGCGGGAGAAATAGGCGGGGTCCTCGATTCCAACGCATTGAGCAATTTCAATGATTGGAAGGTTGGTTTCTGTCATCAACCGGCAACATTCTGTGATGCGAAGGTTCAGTAGGTATTGTCCGGGGGGCAGATCAAACTGTTCGCTCCATCGGCGGCGGAAGGTGGAGAAGGATACTCCGAAATCTTCGGCGATCTCTCGGATATTATAGGTTTTTTCAGGAGCGGTGGCCATGGCCTGAGCCAGAGCGGTTACGGCTTCGGATCCGGTATCCAGATATTCTTCGCTGGGAAGCAGAGTTTCCATGATGATTTGCTCGGCGCGGATGTCAATACGGTCGGCTTTTCCTGGCCGATAATCCGGTGTTTCTAATAGAGATAATAACATCCGGATGGCACGCGTTACAGCCGGTACGTTTTGGATTGGCCATAGATTTTTATTTTCTCCGAACAATCCTTTTGCCTGCAATCCCTCTAGCTTTTCAGGGGGAAGAATTAGGTAGAACTCTTCCCAGGTTTGTCCGGGCATCGGCCCGTAGGTGGCCCGTACACTGGGGAATTGGGTGAGTACGCACGGAGCCTCGATGGATAGATGCTGCCCGTCAGTGGTGCAGGTTCCTTTGCCGGAAAGGATGATGGAATAATTGAAGGAGGAGACCGCGCGATTCAGCCGTTCACTCTTGTTGGGGAAGTAACCGATATCGCGCAGACACAATCCATCGAAGCGCCGAGGCATCGTCTGTAAGTTTCGGTGAAAGAATTGCTCGCATATCATGTGAGCAGTTTATCCAATAAATTTAGATAATCAATCCATTCTCTATTGTTTATGAAGATGTATTATGGGCAAATAATTTTTTAACTGGAGAAATTAGATGATTAGAGTTGGAAGTAATGCACTGCAGATGGCGGTGATCGGAATGGTAGCTGGTATGAGTATTGGAGTAGGCGCAAAAACCTATCAATTGGCAGAAATTAATTATGTGGTACTGGACGGATCGAGCGTGAAGGCCGATCCGATCCTTACTCTATTGGATGTGAACGCGTCTTCGGATGATTCGGAGGCCGTGCATATTGATTTGGATGAGGTGATTCATCCCAATCTCAGTGGGATTGGTGGTGCATTCAATGAGCAGGGTGGGGAAGCCTTTATGCGGTTGTCCAAAGACAATCGTGCAATACTGGCTGAAGCCCTTTTTAATCCGGAAACTGGTGCGGGACTGACACTCTGCCGCACCGCGATTGGCGCATCCGACTTCGGACTGGGAGCCTACAGCTACAGTGAAACGGCGGATGATTATAAGATGAAAGATTTCTCGGTGGAGCGTGATACCACTTCGGTTATTCCATTTATTCGTGCCGCCATGGCCGAAAACCCGGACCTGACGATTTTTGCTTCTCCGTGGAGCCCGCCCGGTTGGATGAAAGAAAATGGAGTGATGGCTGCCGGAGAGGATCATGATCGCTCAAAAAATGTGCTTAAAGAGGATCCCAAAATTTATAAAGCCTATGCGCTCTACTTTGAGAAATACGTAAAGGCTTATGCCAAGCACGGGGTGACGGTGGATCGAATCCTTATCCAGAACGAAACGGATATGAGCCCGATCTATCCTGGATGTGATATGCTGCCGGAACAAATGGCAGAGCTGGTATCCAAGTATATCCGCCCACAGTTTAGACGGGCCAGACTCGATACCGAACTCTGGGCTGGTTCGTTCCGAGGAACTGGGCAACGAGGGGCTCGTAAACATGAAACGCTGGATTTTATGAAGCAGGATGGCAGTGATGCGGTCGACGGCTTGGGCATGCAGTATTGTCAGGACAAGATTCTTGATCAATTACATGAAACTTACCCGGATCTGAAGATGATGCATACGGAAGGGCGTTGCGAAAATGGCAGAAATAACACGAAGCAGGCGCAGGCTCGTTTTGGCGAAATTGCGATGTGGATTAATTCTGGATGCGAAAACTTTTGCTACTGGAACATGGTGCTGAATGAAAAAGGTGAAAGTGGTTGGGGCTGGAAGCAGAACAGCTTGGTGCGGATTGATCGGGATAGTGGCGAGGTGTTCTATAACAACGACTTTGCACCGGTCGCTTTGATGGGCCGCTACATTCGTCCGGGCGATCAGTCGCTGCAGGTGACTACGCCGGAAGGAGTCCATGCGGTTGCCGTGAAAAACAGCAAAAGATTGGTGGTTTTTCTCCAGAATGATACTGATCAAGCTATGATCCGTAATGTTGAACTCTCCTCTGGCAGAAACTATTCGGTTGAACTGCCGGCTCGTGCACTATGTGCCGTGGTCTTTAAGTAAACGAATATATGAGATGATGCCTGATGAGATTGTCGGGTGTCATCCGCACCAAATGATGACGAGGGCGAGTGGGAGTCTTTTAATATATTTTGCAGAAAGTTAACCGGGAATTTTCGGGCTTGCTGAAACGGGCATTTTGGAAAGTAATATGAATATAATGCAAGACGGGAGATCATATTATGGGATGGGAAAGATGGTGCCTGATGATGTTATGCGTTCCGTTCGCAGGGATGGAAACTGTGGCCACGGACCAGGGAGTTGATCGGATGAAGCTGTGGTATACGCAGCCTGCGGCGGAATGGACGGATGCGCTCCCCATTGGGAATGGCCGGTTGGGGGCCATGGTCTACGGCGGGATTGATCTCGAACGCGTGCAATTAAATGAAGATACGCTTTGGAGCGGTGGCCCGCATAACTATGATAATCCCGAGGCGTATTCATCCCTTTCCACAGTTCGGAAACTACTGCGCGAGGGCGAATATGTGGCGGCCGAGGATGCCGCCCAAAATATGATGGGCCTTCCGGTTAAGCAGATGGCATTTCAGCCGTTGGGCGATCTGTATCTCCTATTTCCCGTGGCTGAAAAAACGAGCGACTATCGACGCGAGCTTGATCTGGAAACGGCCGTGAGCACCGTGACGTATAAAAGGGGAGAGAAAACCCATACCCGCAGAACATTTGCATCGCATCCCGACGAGGTGATCGTGATGCGTCTGGAATGTGATCAGCCGGGGCAGATTACATTTGATCTGTTTTTGGACAGTCCGCATCGCGTTCAATCAAAAGCAATTGATGCTCAAACGTTGCTGATGACCGGCGAGGTGCTCCCTCGGAAAGAGCGCGGCTTGATTGGTCCGTGGGAGGGGGCTGGCCTTAAATTTGCCGCCCAGGTAACGCTTAAGGTTGAGGGCGGAACCACTATCGCCCAGGGGCATAAAATTTCCATTCGGGATGCCGATGCGGTAACGTTGATCTATTCGGCGGCAACCAGCTTTGTGAATTACCAAGAGGTCGGTGCCGATCCTGTGGCTCGAGTAAATGATTATCTTTCTGGCCTTGAAGACCAAACATTTAATGATCTCTATCAGCGTCATCTTGAGGATTATTCCGCATTGTTTGAGCGTGTTGCCATTGATCTCGGAGGCGCAACCTCGGAATCGATGCCGACCGATGAACGGTTGCAGAAAGTGAGCGATGGAGAAAATGATCTATTGCTCGATGAACAGGTTTTTCAGTACGGCCGTTATCTCATGATTGCCGGTTCACGCTCGGGAAGCCAGCCTTTGAACCTGCAGGGCATCTGGAATGCAGATCTGAATCCGCCATGGGCCAGTAAGTATACAATTAATATCAATATTCAGATGAACTACTGGGTCGCCGAAGTCTGCAACCTGAGTGAACTGCATGAACCGCTTTTCCGCATGGTGGAAGAGCTGCAAGGGCCGGGAGCAAAGACCGCAAAGACGCATTACCATGCCAACGGCTGGATGGCGCATCATAATACGGACCTTTGGCGCGGAACGGCACCGGTCGATGGCGCGCAATGGGGCATGTGGCCGACCGGTGGGGCGTGGTTGACGTTGCATTTGTGGGAGCACTATCTTTATACGGGCGATGTTGAGCATCTGAAAAAGATCTATCCCATTCTGAAAGGGGCCGCAGAATTTTTCCTCTCGGAGGGCGTGCTGGTGGAAAGTGAAGACGGCTATCTGATCACCTCTCCATCGATCTCGCCGGAACACAGCCATGGCGGCACGTCTAAGGACGGCCTCAGCGACGGTCGTTCTGGAATTGCCTTGTGTCAGGGCCCCACGATGGATCAGCAAATTCTGCGCGATCTATTTGCCGCCTGTATCTCCGCGAGTGAAGTGCTTAAGATTGATGATGCGTTTCGGGAAACGGTTGGAAAAATCCGCGAACGACTACAACCCATGAAGGTGGGCCGTCACGGTCAGCTGCAGGAGTGGCTCGTCGATTGGGATAATCCGGAAAAACCGCATAGCCATATTTCCCATCTGTATGGGCTCTATCCAAGTGCACAAATTAATGAGGAAGAAACCCCGGAGCTGTTCAAGGCTGCTGAAGTATCTCTGACGCATCGTGGGTTTAATGACGGTTGGCCGGGGGCTTGGCGCATTTCGCTATGGTCGCGGTTGGGGAATGCAGAAAATGCTTATAAGGCTTTGGCACGAAATGTAATCCCAGGATTGGAAAAAAATCTATTTAACCATGGTCGTGTTTTTCAGATCGATGCCAACTTCGGCGCAACAGCCGGCATCGCCGAAATGCTGATGCAGAGTCAGAATGGAAAAATTCAATTGCTACCGGCTTTGCCTTCCGCTTGGCCGAATGGGTCGGTGAAAGGTCTGCGGGCACGCGGCGGTTTTGAGGTCGACCTTGAATGGAAGAACGGAACGCTGACCGAGGCGAAGATCCGTTCCCTAAATGGAAATCCGCTGAACATTCGCTATGGCGATCAGACCTTCTCCAAGGAACTCGCCAAAGGGGATACGTTCTCCTGGAATGGGAAATAGGATGGTTTTGTAACGGCATTCGCCGGCGGGCTATTGGTGGCCCGCCTGTTTTTCCAACCCTTGGAACTTTTTCCGCACTTTTTAAGTCCTCTGTGCGCCACAGCCTTTCGATGGTATATTCAGAAGTTGTTTCCGAGTGAGAAGTATATCCGGAAATGGTTCAGTTCTTTTGCTTTTCCCACGGAGAGGATGCAGCGCCCCATTACGGTGTCGGCTCCGAGTCCGATCATGGTTCCGTAGTTTAAATCTTGAATGTCGACGCTGCTCGAATTGATCCAGGTGTTGCCTGCATCGAATCGGGCGAGGGCAAAGAGACCATTTCCAAAGGTGGGAGGAAGCTGTCCAAGGCGGTAGCGATAGCCCAGACTCATAATGCCGTAGTAATTTCCAAATAGTTGGTAGGGCGCATATCCTGCAAAACTATCCATGCCACCTAAGTAAAAGGTGGAATGGAGCGGTAGTTGAGTTCCGAAACTGCTACCTGCGGCAATTTTTGGAAGCAGGGTGTGTTTGCCCTTCGTGAAAGGCAGGAGCGCGCTGATTTCGAGCCGATCGAAGCTATGGCCCGAGCCCAGGGCATCGTCTGCAAAGAGGCCATCCATCGTCAGTTGAAAGCCTTTCGTTGGAAATACGGGATCGTCCAGTTGATCCAGACGCAGGCTGGTTCTGACTCCAATAATTGATTCGTTGAATTCGCCGAGCGGAATAATCCCGCTGTGTCCCTCGTCCCAAGCATATCCACCTTGCATGCCTAGGCGGAATTCCCCAAATTCAAAGCCGCTGATTCCAAAATCAATCGCACCCTGCACTTCTTGGTGGTCGAGTTTGGCATAGATGTTATTGTTATCATCATAGACGTCGATGTTGTAGTCTGATACGTAGAACGAGGGCGCGAAGAAAAAGACTCCGGAAGGGGAGATGGGTTGATACCATTCGGTGTGAATGAACCTTCGGAGTCCGCCTCCTTCCAAATCGATCCGGATTTCTCCTTCGTAATCGTTGAGTTGTGTCCGGGTATAGTTGAGCAAAATGCTCCACATTCTGGTGGAGTCCGATGCGATATCAAATTTAAGTCCAAAATGCAGGTAGCCCGGTCCCCAGAATTTTTCGGTTGCCCAATAGAGGAGGTCGTATTGATCGCCGTTAGGCTGGAGGTCGTAGGTTACGGTTTGGAAAAATCCCATGCCGTGAATGCGAAGAAGGTCTTGGTTCACTTGGTCTAAGTCTAGGGGGCCCGGCTGGCTTTTAATACGGTATTGAATCGTTTTTGTGGAAACGTTTTTATTTCCAACCACTTTGACTTGGTTGATCATGATTTGTTGTTGATGCTTTAAGCGCTGTTTTTTTAGAAACGCGTCGTATGTTGTTGAATCGGTGGAGTAGGCCGATAGTTGTTCGCGCATGGAATCGGCGGCGAAACGTCCCTGCGGGATAATGTCGGCCGCTTTATAGAATTGGGTAGGGAAGAAACCCATTAGGTCGGGTGCAATGACTAGATCGGCCTTTTCTAACTGTTTTTCCTGATTCGGGCGTTGCATGATGGTGTAGGTTCGCCCAATGACGTCTCCGAGGGAGCGGAAGTCGCTTTGTGCAGTTTTTAGAGCTGCCGATGCTCCGACATCCACGGCAATAATAATGTCGGCACCCATTCCCTTTACGACATCCACGGGAATGTTGTTGAGGATTCCGCCATCAACAAAAACACGGTCGCCGATGCGAACCGGGGTGAATGCGCCTGGCACGGCCATGCTGGCACGCATGACTTGGGCCAGACTCCCGCTGCTCAGCGTTACCGATTCCCCTTTGCGCAGATCGGTTGCAATGGCGCGATAGGGGATGTTGAGTTGGTCGAAGTCGGAAATTCCTGCGCTATTGAGCGCGAAGTTTTCCAAGATATTATTGAGCTTCTGGCCGTGTACCATGCCCGGCCGGAACATTAACTTCCCGTTGTTTAGGCCGAATTCAGCGCCCATATACCTCTTGTTTTCTTGTTTGCGGCGATAGACGAGATATTGATGCGGGGAGCGGTCTTTGAGCACTTCCCACCAGTCGAGCTGAATAAAGCTTTGCTCGATTTCTTCTGGGGACATTCCGGAGGCATACATGCCTGCCACGATGGCACCCATGCTGGTGCCGCCGATGTAATCAATGGGAATCTGCAATTCCTCGAGCACTTTCAGCACCCCAATGTGGGCGAGCCCGAGTGCGCCGCCGCCCCCGAGCACCAATCCCACTTTCGGGCGTTCTGTTTCTTGGGCAGAAAGGGTTGTGGTTAGGGTGAGAAAAATGAGCGCTGAGCATAATATCCGAGTAAACATATCCTACTTAATATCAGTGCTCGGTAGAGGTATCGAGTTTTTTTGGATGATTAAGAAACACAACCACGTTACTCTCTTTGCATGTCGACACTTGGTGAAATTGGAGAGCACGAAACAATCCGGCGCATTTTGCCCCTGCTTGGGAATCATGCGGACTTAAGCGTGGGGGCTGGCGACGACTGTGCGGTATGTCGACTTCCGAACACGGGAAGCGATCAGGTTTTTACAACAGACCCCATTATTGAAGGCGTTCATTTTGAACCCTCGGAAAAACCGAAGCGAATTGGCCATAAAGCGGTCGGGCGCGTTTTGAGCGATATTGCCGCAATGGGTGCGCAGCCCCAGTGGATTTTAGTGAATGTGGTGGCTCCTCCTGAGTTGGAATTCCAAATCTTGGAAAAAATTTACGAAGGCATGGGCGCATGCTGTGGGCAGTTTGGCGCAACGATCATTGGTGGAGATGTGGCCAAGGGGGAATCGCTGGAACTGCACCTATTTGGAACCGGCTTGGTGCCACAGGGGACGGCGGTGTTGCGCTCTGGAGCGGTTGAGGGGGATTCCATTTTGGTTACGGGTCCGTTGGGGGGCAGCTATGCATCGGGGCATCATCTGGACTTTGTGCCGCGTGTGGCGGAGGGCCTATTTCTGCGGGAGACCGGATTGGTGAATGCGATGATGGATTTGAGCGATGGTCTTGCCACGGATCTTCGGCATATTCTCACGCAGAGTGGCGTGGGGGCTGCTTTGTGCTCCGCGCAGATTCCTGCGAACGGCTCGGTGCAGGAGGCTTTGTTCGATGGCGAAGATTTTGAGTTGCTCCTGACGGCCTCCAAAAAAGGGGTGCAGGAGCTGCAAGAGCGGTGGCGAGAGCGGTTTGGCTGCGACCTTCCAATCATTGGAACTATTGAGGGAGAGGTTGGGGAGATTCAACTCGATGGGGAAATCCTCAAATCCAAGGCCTTTGAGCACTTTACCCGTTAATTCGCTCTATTTCCAATGGTTGGATACTTGTATTCCCATTGGTTTCATGGATACTAGCGGCTCCTTTTGTAAAATTGAATTTTGAAGCATTGGAGTACTAATGGCAGACAATAATTCGTTTGAGTCGACACTTCACGATATCGTATACAGTATTGACACGGGCAGTGGTCTTAAAATCATCCGTGTGAGCCTTTATATATTACTTCTTTTGGTCATTGTGATGGTCTTTACGGCCACTCAATTTCGTGGACTTAAAACAGAAGAATCCATGGATCTTGGCCAGCTTGGACGTAATATGTCGTTTGAAAATGGCATGGTTACGAAAACGGTTCGACCGTTGAGCATGTGGAAGATGCAGCAGCAGAATGAAACGGAGGATCCGATGATTGAAAATCATCCTGATCTTTACAATGCTCCTGCTTATCCCGCTTTGCTTGCCGTGGGCTTTAAGTTTTATGAGCTGATCGGAGTCGACCCGTTTGCCATGCCGGAGAATTCCCTTGGGGTTGCCATGCCTGCTGAGCAGTGGATTGTGCTCCCGCTTAATCACTTTTTTGCCATATTAACCGGCTGGCTTCTCTTTTCCATGGGAAAACGGATGTTCTCGCGAGAGATCGGGTTTCTGGGAATGACGATCTATTATCTGAGCAATCTGGTATGGCAGGATTCCATTTCGGGGCTTAATCTTTCCATGGCCATCTTTTTCTCGGTGGCCACGTTCCATACCATGATTATTGCGATGCTGAATAAGCGGGATAAAGATCGAAAAATATTGTGGATCATTCCCTTTTTGCTTTCGATTCTGTTTGCGGTTATGGCCTTTTATACCCGCTTTATTACCGCATGTATTGTTCCGGGGCTGGTGCTCTTCGCTTGGTTGATGGCGGGTCAATTCAGAGGGGGAACGCGCGTCGTTGTTATTTTCGTTTTTCTGTATGCGCTTATGATCTCTCCTTGGCTGATTCGAAATCAGCAGATTTCTGGCAATCCGATCGGATTGGTCGGGTATAAAGCCTTGGCTGAATCGCCCCGTTTTCCTGAGAACTCGCTCGATCGAGATTATCATCCTGAGTTGACGGGTGCGCAAATTACTTCCACCTTGAAGCATAAGTGGGTGCTGAATTATTCCGGTGAGCACAGCAAGGTGATCCCATCGATGGGGGGCGGCATTCTGATGGCCTTGTTCCTGACGACTTTCTTTTATCACTTTGTTCGCCCGCAGGTGAACTATTTGCGCTGGGGGTTGGGGTTGTCGATGCTGCTCATGACTGTGGTAGCTGGGTTCTTCTCGGATTCTTCCATTGCTATGCTGCATGTGTTCTGGCCCTTTGTGATTCTGTATGGTCTCGGCTTCTTTTATATTCTGATCGATCGGCTAGACCTTGGAGTGCGATTGTATAATTTGGGGCTAAAATGTCTGATCGTACTGCTTGCAACGCTACCGTTCTGGTTCACGCTGCTACCTCCGCATGAAAATCATCCGTATCCGCCCTATCATGCACCGATTATCAGTCGTGTGGCTGGCATGCTCAATGAGCGCGAAGTGCTTTGTACCGACATGCCTTGGGCTACTGCATGGTATGGCGATCGAGTTTCCATTCTATTGCCAAAGGATTTGGAGCAGTTCTACGAAATTAATGACTATAAAAAATATATTTCAGGGATATATTTCACGACAATCATGAGAAATAAACCATTTGTGAAGGAGCTCCTTGATGGACCGGAAAGAAGCTGGTTGCCGATTATGAGTGGTCGCACTCCACCTGATTTCCCGTTGAAGAAGGCCATTTCGTTGAACCGTCAGGATCAGATGTTCCTATCTGACCACGACCGGTGGTCCAGTCAGGATGCCGACAGTTCCTCTTCCGCCGTTGAAGAATAGTGGAGCATTAAATGCGTATCATATTTATGGGATCTGCTGAGCTGGCCGTGCCTTCTCTGCAGGCGTTGATTCATGCCGCTGATGTCGAGCTTGTGGGCGTGGTTTCGCAACCGGACCGTCCTGCTGGGCGTAAGCGAGTGCTGACGCCTTGTCCGCTGAAAGCCTTTGCGGAACAACAGGGGCTCGCGGTTCTTACGCCTGAAAGAATTGGTGACCCAGAATCGGTCCAGGCCTTGGAGGCCTTGCGGCCTGACCTGCTGGTTGTCGTGGCGTATGGGCAATATATTCCGCAAAGAATCATTCACCTCGGCCCATTCCAGGCCATCAATGTGCATCCATCGTTACTTCCGAAGTATCGCGGTGCTGCACCCATACAATGGGCCATTTTGAATGGCGACCAGGTTACGGGTGTTAGCATTATCTATCTGGCCAAAAAAATGGATGCGGGTGATCTTATTCGGCAGGAAACCTATCCGTTGGGTTGTGATGAAACATCGGCTACCCTGCATGATAAATTAGCCGTGTTTGGGGCTGATTTATTGGTGAAGGCTGTGGGAGATATCCGCTCGGGATCGGTGGTGCGTATTGTTCAGAATGAATCCGAAAAGACCGAAGTTCGGAAGCTGACCAAAGACGATGGGAAGATCGATTGGTCACTTTCTGCCGATGTAATCCGTAATCGTATTCGCGCTTTTGATCCCTGGCCGGGTAGTTTTTGTAAATTACCTAATGGTGATGCGCTAAAGGTCTGGCAGGCGGAGTGGGTGGAGGAAACGGGGGTGCCGGGGGAGTTGTTGGATGATCAGCTGCTGGTAGCCACAGGAGTCGGGGCTCTGCGCTTGATCGAGGTTCAGCCTCTGGGGAAAAAGCGAATGCCTGCATCTTCATTTCTCAATGGTTGCCCGATGTCTAAAGGCATGTCGCTACAAAATCCGTAATGCTTAATCTGTAATTCTGCCCGTCCCCGGAGGGGATGCGGAAAAAATTAAGCGCTGAACCTACCGTCTGCCAGCGCTGGATCTACACAAAAAAACCTTGAAATATATCCTCTCGGATTTCCAAGGTTTTAATACAAAGCAAGGCCGGAGCATAAGCCCCAGCCTTGAAATGGATTTTAAGCAATCAATGCTTATTTCTTTTTGTGGCGGTCTGCACGACGACGCTTGCGCCGTTTGTGATTTGACATTTTGGTCTTACGCCATTTTTTGATGGTACCCATGTTATCTCCTAATTGTGTCCTAAAAGGGTGAGTAAAATACTTATGCTACGACTTTATTCAAGCTAATTTCAATAATTCCTTCAGCGCCTGCATTCTTCAGCGAAGGAATAATCTCGCGAACAACCGATTCATTAACCACGGTTTCGATGGCGAACCACCCTTCGTCGGTGAGTGAATTAACGGTCGGAGCGTGTAGTGCTGGAAGTAAGGCTTTCACCGCTTCCAGCTTATCTGCTTTAACGTTCAGCTTTAGTAGAACTTTGTCGTCTGCATCCAGAGCGGCTTTTAGCAATAGAGCAATCTTTTCTAATTTCTGCTTTTTCCAGTCATCCATCCAGGCATCCTGGGAGCAGAAAAATTGGGTGTACGATTCCATGATCGTTTCAACAATCTTTAGATTGTTTGCTCTCAGGGAGTTTCCGGTTTCGGTGATGTCGACAATCGCATCAACGAAGTCAGGAACTTTGACTTCCGTTGCGCCCCATGAAAACTCAACTTCGGCTTTAACACCGTTGCGTTCCAGCCAGCGTTCAACAATGCCAACGCCCTCGGTCGCAATCGTTTTGCCTTCCAGATCCTTAACGGATTTGATGGGGGAATCTTTATGCACTGCGAGTACCCAGCGAATGGGGCGTTTGCTCTGTTTGGAATAAACCATGTCGCACAGGTTCACCACGTCGGAGCCATTTGCTTCCACCCAGTCCAGGCCAGCAATGCCGGCGTCTAGCATGCCATGCTCGACATAGCGGCTCATTTCTTGAGCCCGCATTACGCGGATTTCAATTTCATCGTCATCGATCGATGGGAAATAAGAGCGCGATCCACCTTTGATGCTGAATCCAGCTTTTTTAAAAAGTGCATAAGTAGATTCTTGTAAGCTGCCTTTTGGCAATCCAATAACCAGTTTCTTCATAAATCCTTTTCCTTCTGTTGGTTTGGGGAAGCGGGGAATATAGAGGAACAAAGGCGGGCGTCCAATACTTGATTGTAAAAAAGTTCCAAGGATTGGAACTCCTTATAATATCGGCTTGTCCAACGAGGGGAAAACCCCTATTGATAGTCACCTTGTACCAACGCACTCATGGCCTAATGGATAAGGCAACTGGCTTCGAACCAGTCGATTGCAGGTTCGACTCCTGCTGGGTGCACCACAATTTCTTGAATACGAACGCTCAATTCCTTCTCGTCCTAGGGGTTTGCGTCTGTTTCCCGGCTAAATGCGAGATCTCCAAATTCTCCACGGGTTCCTGGTTCCCGTTTCCTGCGCACGTGCATACCTTTCTGTGAAACGGTGGTCCTTTTGATTGGTTGCCGTGCTGCTGATCTTCGGTGGGGTAGATCTTCTGTTATCTTCCATGTGAACTTCGCAAAAGGCATGCTTTTTTTAAACTTCGGCTTGCCGAGGCTGGGGCTTTATTAGACCCTCTTTTTTTTAAATAGGGATGGAGAGAGATTATGAGCAAAGAACTCGAAGAAGGATTAGAGCTGGCATTGGATTGGAACAAGCTGGAAAAAGCGGTTGAAGGCACAAAGGGAATTATTCCAGTAGCCGTGCAGCATGCAGATACGAAAGAAGTTATTCTGGTGGCTTACATTAATCAGATTGCTTTTGAAGAATCGCTGAAGCGTAAGATGCTGGTGCTTTGGAGCTCTTCGCGGCAAGAGTTGTGGATTAAAGGATTAACATCTGGCGAAACCTTTGACCTGCTGGATGCATATGTGAACTGTGAGCAGAACTCGTTGTTGTTTGTGGTGCGCCCGAACCGTGGGGGAATTTGCCATACAAAAAACGAGTCCGGTGTGCCGCGTAATTGTTATTACCGTAAGATCGATCTCGATCACCCGACGGTGCTTGAAAATTTGGATGCATGATACGGGAACTTTGCAGTGCACGCTTATGATTTGTGTTTGTAGGAGGAAATGATGGAAATAAAGATTAACGATCTGATGGTGAAGAGTGGCGTGAAGTTCGGCACGAGCGGTGCGCGCGGACTGGCTGTGGAAATGACCGATCAAGTTTGTTATACTTACACCAAAGGTTTCCTCCAATACTTGGAAGAATCAGGCGAACTGAAGAAGGATGGGAGAGAGGTGGCCATTGCCGGCGATCTTCGCCCGTCGAGCGGTCGAATTATGGCGGCTGTGGCCAAGGCTGCTTTGGATATGGGGTATACGCCGGTCAATTGCGGATATATTCCCGCTCCGGCTGTGGCGCTGTATGGTGTTACTCATGGATGTCCGGCCATTATGGTGACGGGCAGTCATATTCCGGCTGATCGTAATGGGATCAAGTTCAACAAGTGCACCGGTGAAATTCTGAAGTTTGATGAAGAACAGATCCGTGAGCAGGTGGTTGAATCGGACGATTCCATTTTCTTGGGCGAGGAGTTTAAACTTCCGGCCGAAAATATGGATGCGCGTATTGATTATGTTCGGCGCTATCTCCGTGCTTTCCCGAATGATTGTCTGCAGGGAAAAAAGGTGGGAATTTATCAGCATTCGGCTGTCGGGCGCGATGTGCTCATTGAAATATTTTCAGGGCTGGGTGCCGATGTCACTCCGCTGGGGTTCTCCAGCACGTTTGTGCCGGTGGATACTGAAGCGATTCGCGATGAGGATTGTAAACTGGCGAAGGAGTGGTCGGCCGAAAATGGATTCGATGTCATTCTATCCACCGATGGCGATAGCGATCGCCCCTTGATCAGCGATGAACATGGGGTTTGGCTTCGGGGTGATGTGGCCGGCATTCTGGCATCGAAATATTTGGGTGCCGATTCGGTCAGCACGCCGGTCAGTTGCAACACCGCGCTGGAAAAGTGCGGTTGGTTCGGCGATATCCGCCGCACGAAAATTGGATCTCCGTTTGTGGTGGCTTCCATGATCGAAGCAACATATGCCGGAAATAAAAGGGTTGTCGGCTATGAAGCCAATGGCGGGTTTTTGACGAACTCCAGTTTTACCGTGTTTGGAAATGAACTTTGCGCGCTGCCGACCCGCGATGCGGTGTTGCCGATACTGAGTATTATTCTGCTGTCCATAAAAGAGCGCAAATCCATCTCGGCTTTGCTGACCGACTTGCCCCAGCGCTTTACGGCCAGCGATCGCATCCCGGATTTCCCCACCGAAGAGAGTGCGCAGATTCTGGAGCAGTTCAACGAGGTGTCTGCCCTTGAGAAGGCATTTGGCGGCTGCTTTGGCAAGGTGGAGTTCGTTGACCGAACCGATGGATTGCGCGTGACGTTCCAATCTGCAGACGTATTGCACTTGCGCCCGTCTGGAAATGCTCCTGAGTTTCGGTGCTATAATGAAGCCGATTCAGAGGATCGCGTTCAGGAAATGCAGCAGCAGGCAATGGCGATTCTGCTGAAAATGAAAGGATAGTGTTGCGCCAATTGGAGTAATAGCTACCATTCATCCTACTTAACACTAGAGAAAAATCATGGCTGTTGTACCCGATAGAAAAACATTTTTAGAAAAAGCGAAGCAGGGGAATCTTGTGCCGGTTTGGAAAGAACTCCTGGCTGATCAAGAAACGCCCGTTTCGGCGTATCAACGGGTGCGAAAATATCTCCGCGAACGAGACGATGCTTCGCATACCTTTTTGCTGGAATCTGTCGAGGGTGGCGAAAATATTGGACGCTATTCCTTTATTGGCGGAACACCGCGGACGATTATCCGAGCCCATGGCCGCCGTGTGGAAATTTCCACTAAAGGCGATGAACTGGTGGTGATTGAAGATATTGATCCCCTAGATGCGCTGAAAAACCACATGAAGCAATTTACGTTGGTTGTGGATGATCCTTCGTTACCTCCGTTCATCGGTGGGGCGGTGGGCTTTTTGGGGTACGATGTGGTGTCGCAGTTCGAGCCGCGGATTCCAATCATTGGAAACGATGAAATTGGAAATCCCGATATGGTATTTATGGTTACCGATGGGTTAATCATTTTTGACCGCGTGAACCATAACTTGCGTATTGTTGCTAATGCTCATATCGATGGCGATCCGGAAGCCGCTTATGATCGGGCCTTGGCTCAGATTGATGACCTGATGGATGCCCTGCAAACCCCAATCCAACGCACGATGATTGATACCCATACCGACGTGGAACCGTTGGAGCCGCAGTCGAATACCACCAAGGAAGAATTTTTGAGTATGGTGGATAAGGTGCAGGAATACATTCGTTCTGGCGATGTGATCCAAACCGTTGTGTCTCAACGGTTCGAAGTGGAAAACGAAGCAGACTCGCTGGATGTCTACCGCGCGCTACGCTTTATTAACCCATCGCCATATATGTTTTGTCTGGATATGGGAGAGAATGCCATTGTGGGCACTTCTCCGGAAATTCTGGTGCGCAGTGAAGATAAAAAAGTGGAAATTCGTCCCATTGCCGGAACGCGTCCTCGGGGCGAAACTCCGGCTGAAGACCTTGCATTTGAAAAAGATTTGCTGGCCGATCCCAAGGAACGAGCCGAGCACATTATGTTGGTGGATTTAGGACGTAATGATATTGGGCGGGTCTGTGATTTCAACTCCATTGAAGTGCCGGACCTGATGACGATCGAGCGCTATAGTCACGTTATGCACATTGTTTCAGATGTTACGGGTGATCTGTCGGAAGAATACGATGAGTATGATCTGGTTCGTTCCTGCTTCCCCGCCGGTACGGTTAGCGGGGCTCCGAAAATTCGGGCGATGGAAATCATCGCTGAGTTGGAAAAGAGTAAGCGTGGTCCTTATGCCGGTGCTGTCGGCTATTTCAACTACAACGGAAATTTTGATTCCGCGATTACGATCCGAACGTTGATTCTGGATAAAAATAAGGCCTACGTTCAGGCGGGTGCTGGCATTGTGGCGGATTCGATACCGATCAATGAATATGAAGAAACGCGCAATAAAGCGCGTGGAATGATGAAGGCACTCTCGTTGGCCAAGCACTACCACGCCGCCCGGACGGGAGGGAAATAACCATGATTTTAGTCATCGATAACTACGATTCTTTTACCTATAACTTGGTGCAATATTTGGGCGAACTGGGTGCTGAAATGCGCATTTTTCGCAACGATAAGATCACCGTGCAAGAAGCCGTGGCACTGAACCCCGAAAAGGTATTGGTCAGCCCAGGGCCTTGTTCGCCGAAAGAAGCGGGCATTTCCTGCGATATAATCCGTGAGTTCGGCCCGCGCCTGCCACTTTTTGGTGTTTGCCTAGGGCATCAGTCCATTGGCGAGGTCTATGGCGGGAATGTCATTCGTGCTGAGCGCCTGATGCATGGAAAAACGTCCCCCATGATCCATGAAGGTCAGAGTGTCTTTAAAGGGCTTCCGAGCCCGTTTGATGCTACGCGATACCACTCGTTGATTGTTGAGCGCGAAACGTTACCGGATTGTTTGGAAATTACCGCATGGACCGCCGAAGGCGAGATCATGGGTGTGCAGCACAAAGAGCATCCAGTACACGGAGTTCAGTTCCACCCCGAATCCATTCTCACGATTGAAGGCAAGAAGCTGCTTCAGAATTTTATGGATTTGTAGGGAGAAACGTGAGGATTGAGTCGTGATTCTGCAGGGGTTGAAAAAAACGACCAACGCTCGGCGTTAGTTTCTATAGTGGTTTACAATGGGAATCCGCCGGTCGCGGTCGAATGACTTCGGGGTAATTTTTACTCCGGGTGGAGACTGGCGGCGCTTATATTCGCTCAGTTCGACGGCATTCACCACTCGTCGGACAATTGCTTCGTCATAGCCTTTGGCGATAAGGCCGTCGATGCCCATATCGTTTTCAACATAGTCTTCGAGAATCGGATCGAGCACTTCATAGGGAGGCAGCGAATCGGAATCTTTTTGGTCCGGGCGGAGTTCAGCAGAAGGCGGGCGTTCAATGATGCTTTCAGGCATCACGAGGCCCTGTTCGTTTCGCCAACGGCACAGATTGAATACGAGTGTTTTCGGAACGTCTTTGATGAGCGCAAATCCGCCGGCCATATCACCGTAGATCGTGCAGTAGCCCATGGCCATTTCGCTCTTGTTTCCGGTGGTGAGGACCAACCAACCATATTCATTGGAAAGTGCCATAATCAGATTTCCGCGGATACGGGCCTGCAGGTTCTCTTCGGCGAGCCCTGGCTTTTTATCGGAACCCCAAACCGTGGAAAGTTCTTCATCAAATTGGTCGTAGAGTCCTTTAATGGGGACCTCATGGAATTCAATATTGAGCATTTGTGCCATTTCATGGGCATCGCTCAGCGTTCCGTCGGAGGAGTATTGTGAGGGCATCGTGACCGAGGCCACGCGATCTTTTCCGAGTGCATCGACGGCAATGGCGAGCACCAGTGCGGAATCAATACCGCCAGAAAGGGCAATCACCACGCGTTTAAAACCAGTTTTATTGACGTAGTCCTTTAGCCCGAGGGTTAATGCTTCATAAACCTCTTTCAGGTCAGGGAGCGGCTTTTCTTTGCGGGGTGTGGATTCGTCGAAATAAAGAATATCTTCTTCAAACTGTTTGGCTCGGGCCAGTCGTGATCCGTCGGCAGCAAAGATCATGCTGGCGCCATCGAATACCAGTTCATCCTGCCCACCCACCATATTGCAGTAGAGCAGGGTGGTGTTGAGTTTCTGCGCGGTTTGGGCCAGTACATCGATTCGGTCGTTTAGCAGTTTCCCGCGATGATAGGGCGATGCGGAGAGGTTAATGAGCAGGTCGAGTTTTTCGCTTTCCAATGATTGGACCGCGGCGCCTTCCGGCTCCCAAGAGTCTTCGCAGATGTGTACGGCTGCTTTCTGCCCATTAAGATCAAGAATCAGCGGTTGGGTGCCCGCTTCGAATAGACGTTTTTCGTCGAAAACGCCATAGTTCGGAAGTAGCATTTTATGGTATTCGCCAATCATTTCCGAACCTTGGAAGACGAAGGCACTATTATATTTCCTCCCGTCTCTGGACGCTGGAGAACCAACCAAAACAAAGGCCTCGGCGGGTAATTCTTTTTTGAGGCGGGTCAGCTGAATTTCGCAGTCGTCGCAGAAATGATCTTTCAGGATCAGATCTTCCGGTGGATAACCGGCCAAGGCCAGTTCTGGAAAGATGATCAGCTGGGCACCTTCGTTAAAGGCTTTCCAGGCATTGGAAACGATAAGGTCGGCATTGCTTTTCAGCGCGCCGACCGTCGGGTTCATTTGAATCAGGGCTGTCTTCATGCGTGATTCGTGACGATTGATCCATGGGGCCTGATTTTAAATCAGGCCTCATATTTCACACCTCACTCCTATCTTCTGTAGTTCGGTGCTTCTTTCGTGATCTTGATGTCGTGGGCGTGGGCTTCAATGGCACCCGCTCCGGAGACGCGAACGAATTTTCCGAGTTCCTTTAGCCCTTCAATATTTTTGGTTCCGCAGTATCCGAGGCTGGCTTGTAGGCCGCCGCAGTATTGCTTCATGACTTTGCTGACCGTGCCAGAATAAGGCACCATGCCTTCAATGCCCTGAGGAACCAGATCGTCGTCATCGGACAAGCCATAGCGCTGACGGCTCCCTTCGCGGGATTTCATGGCGTCGAGCGATCCCATGCCCCGATAGATGACAAACTGGCGGCCTTCATAAATGATTTTTTCGCCCGGAGATTCCTCCGTGCCGGCCAGTACAGAGCCCATCATGACGGTGTCTGCGCCCGCAACGAGTGCTTTGGCAATATCGCCAGAGTTGCGAATGCCTCCATCCGCAATAACAGGAATATCGCCTTTCAGCGCACTGGCCGCTGCATAGATGGCGGAAATCTGTGGAATGCCGACCCCAGCAACCACTCGGGTGGTGCAAATGGATCCTGGACCAATACCGACTTTGACCGCATCTGCTCCTGCATCCCGCAGGGCAATGGCCGCTTCGCCGGTGGCAATGTTGCCGCCAATGACATCGATTTCGGGGAATTTATTTTTCACCCAAGTCACCATGTCGAGGACGCCTTTAGAGTGGCCGTGGGCGGTGTCGACCACCAGCACATCCACTTCATTCGCCGCCAAGATTTCAGCGCGCTCGTAGTCCCCCGGTCCAATGCCGGCAGCAACCCGGAGGCGATGTTTTTCGTCGCGGTTGAAAAGGGGTTCTTCGTTTTCGATGAGGCGGCGCACATCGGCGTAAGAATAGAGTCCAACGAGTTTCCCATTTGCGAGCAAGGGAAGTTTCCCGATTTTGTATTTTTGCATCAGGTCATAGGCTTCACGCAGATTGGTATCTGGTTCTGCGGTGATGAAGTTGGTGGTCATGACATCGACAATGGGAGCAACTTTTGATGCGGAGAAGCGAATATCTTTGGAGGTAAGGATGCCGACGAGTTTTTCGTCATCATCCAGAATAGGGAAGCCATTGAAGTTGTAGCCATTTTCTGAGCGGCGAATGGCGATGGTTTCCAGGGTGTCGTTCACCTTAAAGGTGATGGGATCGGTGATCAGGCCATTGAGATGGTGTTTAACCCGGCTGACTTGTAGGGCCTGAACGTCTGGGTCTAAATTTTTATGAATGACCCCAATGCCACCCATCATCGCCATGGAGATGGCCATGCGGGCTTCGGTTACCGTGTCCATTGCTGCACTTAGAAAAGGGATCTTAACGCCTACGTTTCGGGTGAGCTTGGAGGAAATGTCGGTGTCGCCCGGCAGGAAGTCTGCATATTGCGTCATTAATGAAACATCATCGAACGTCAGCCCTTCATAGGGGAACGTTTTCATGAAATCATCGGTATACTTGTTCTGCTTCATATTTTGCATCCTTTTGCCGAACCATTCTGTGAAGATTCACAGAATGAGTCAAGCGCAGTAATTCGTGAAAATGTATTTGAGTCTAAAATTCACGGTAAATTCGCATATGGTGTCGCCTTAATAGAGCTCGTATTTGCAGAGCACGCCATCGAGGCCGCCGGCGCGGAGCTCATGACGCCATTCGGGTTTGAGGCCCAGTTTTTTAACCAGGGTCCGATCGCCATAATAGATGAAGGCGGTGGATCCGGTGCATTTCTGTTTTAGGAAATCGCCAAATTCTTTGAGCAGGCCGATGACTTCTTCGGTATTACCCAGCCGAATGCCGTAGGGCGGATTGGTTACGATGGTGGTGTTGCTGAATCCTTCCAAGGATTGGAAGTCGGAGCGGCGCACTTTAATGGTTCCAATCTCTGGAAGTTCCGCGCGGTTGGCGCGGACGGCTTTCACCGCATCGGCACTGATGTCGCTCCCTTTAATCAGGTCGTCTGGAATGTCAACCGTTTCATGGTTTGCTTTGGTTTTGATCTGGTTCCACTCGGTGGCATCAAAATCAGGCAGGCGCAGGAAGCCGAACTTTCTTCTCAGATAAGAGGCCGGAATATTGCCGGCGCGCATAAAGGCTTCGCATAAAATGGTGCCGGATCCGCAGAACGGGTCGTAGAGCGGGCGTTCTCCGTTCCAACCGGACAGTTGCAGGATCGTCGCCGCCAGAGTTTCCTGCATGGGGGCTTCAACCGATTCGGTGCGATAGCCGCGTTTGTGCAGGGAGCCTCCGCCTAAATCAACGCTGATACGGGCTTTGTTTTCGTGAATATAAAGATTCAGCATGAGGTCAGGAAATCGGGTGTCGACATTCGGACGTTCGGTGGTCTTGTCGCGAAATTGGTCAACAATGGCATCTTTCAGAATCTGTCCGGCATATTGCGAGTTGCGGATGTTGCTGTCGGCCACGTTGGAGGTGATGGCAAAGGTTTTGTGCAACGTCAGGAAATCGGACCAGTCGATGTTCTGCGCCGTTTTATAGAGATATTTTTCGGAATGGCAATCAAAGGCCAGGAGAGGCGCAAGAATCCGCGAGAATACTCTGGTTTTGTAAACGATGTTATAAATCGTGGTCGAATCGGCGCAGAAATAAAAGCCGAGATAGCCCGCTTTAATTCGCGTGGCTCCGAGCTTTTTCAGCTCTGCTTCACCACTTTTTTCTGCTCCGCCAGCCAGCTGTCCGAAATACTGCTGGGTTTTTTGATAGAGATAGTCGCTCATTTCTGAACACGTCGATTGGCTTCGTCCACAAAGACCACGATGGGCTCGAGGACTTTGGCTTCCTCGTTCTCGTAGTTTCCATAGGAAATGATGATGACCTTGTCGCCCACAGCGGCCAGACGTGCGGCGGGTCCGTTCAGTTCGATAACGCCGGAAGCCCGTTCTCCACTAATGGTGTAAGTGATGAAGCGCTGACCATTGTTCAGGTTGACAATTTGAACCTGTTCGCCCGGAAGCATGTCGGCGGCGTCCATCAGATCGCGGTCGATGGTTACACTGCCTTCATAATACAACTCCAGCCCGGTGAGGGTGGCCGTGTGTATTTTCGATTTCTTCATGATCCGTTGCATGGTGATTCCTCAATTTTTAAAGGCGCGCATAATGTTCTGGGGCAGGGATTCCGTCAATACCTGTTTCGTGCCGATTTAATCGGGAATGGCCTGGCTTCTCAGATGGGAAGTTTATTTGTTAGTTTTTGGTGAGTATAAAAAGCGTCGTTTTTTATCGATTTCTTCCGGGAAGTGGGGAGAGTGGGCTCTATTTACAACGTTATTGAACAAACTGACCCCTATGAATAAGACTCTTCCATATACTGAGAAACAGCTGAAAGACTGGGCGGGCTGGCGCGCATTCCGCGACGGAAAAGCACTGTTTGAACGTGGCGTTGTGGAAAAAGTCACTTTTGAGCACCCCTTTATAACGGGGCAACTCAATCTGGGGCCGCGCGGAATGCGTAGCAAATTTGAAATCCTTAAAAATGGGTTAGTCGAAAATCATTGCCCGTGTCGCGACAACCAGGAGCGGGGTTTAATCTGCTCGCACTTGGCGGCAATGGGGCTGGAGCTGATTAAGCAATACTCCGATCCGAATCGTGATCAGGATGCCCATAATGAAAAACGCCGGATTGATCGCATTGCCAAATCGGCAGAGGGATCGAGAATTACACGCGTTCGGCAGGATGAGCCCGGGGCAGTTAAAGCCCGGTTGCTGATTGAGTTGGCCGAAGACTGGACCGAGCAGCTGCAGGGACAACGTACGTTGATTCAAGTTTTCGTTGAATTCGATAAAAAACGAACGACCGCCACCAGCACGCCAACCGATATTCCCTTTGCCTTCTCCCGTCGTGATGAAAACCTGCTCTATGTGCTGGAGGATATCTGTGGCGGCACCATTAAGAGTGAAATTTCGATTTCCATTTTTGACCTGATTAAGATTCTGCGTCTATATCAGGGAACGGGGATTCACAAAAAGGGGCAGAAAAAAGGATATCTTGTGCATACGGGTACGCTCGGATCCTGCATGGAAATGGACATGGACCGCAAAAGCGGTGAGCTGATTATCAATGTCAGCACCGAACTTCCCGATGGTAAAGTGGATATGTTCCCGATGTATATTCTGGGTCAGACTTCGGGATGGATCTTCAGTGTCGGAGAATTCTGGCCGCTGAGTAGTATTTTGCCCATGCCAATGCGGGAAGCATACGAAGGGAAAATGCTGATCCCACGCGAAAGTATTCCCGCCTTTCTGATGACGGAACTACCACAGATTGAAAAAGTGGTCTCCGTTCGTACCGAGATTACGCCGGATCTATTTTTTATGAAACCGGCCAAGCCGACATTCCGCTTGGTTGTGAAAGGCAGTCCCGCATCATTGGCGGCCACGCTTTATGCCCGATATAATGATGATGTGGAACTGGTGGCTGGCCGTGCCGATATGCGCGGTAATTTTGCCATTCCGGATCCGCGCGATTTGTTGAAATATCGCATCCGAAATATGGCGGCAGAAAAGAAAGCCGTTGAACGACTGCGACGGGTCCATTTCGATGGCCGGGCAGGGGACACGCTGCGAAATATTGTTGGACCTCGAGAAGTGCTTAATTTTCTAGGAACCGGTGTGCCACAGGTTCGCCGGTTTGGTTGGGATGTCGAACTCGAAGGTCGTGTCAAGCCGTTTGCCGCGAATGCGGATAATGTCACCCCAATTGTTCACGTGGATGAGTCCAAAAAGGGCGACTATTTTGATGTGAGCTACGAATATGTGGTTGGAACTGGGAGTATTTCCGAACGCGATATTCAGCGTGCGCTGATGAAAGGCGATTCGTTTATCGAGCGGAATGGACGCACCATCCTGCTCGATGGCGATGCCATTACTCAAGCTCGCGAAGTCTTTGAGGACTGCGCGGTTGGTGCTGGTGAAAAACCGGGTTCCTTCCGAATGAGTGGTATTTACGGAAGCTATGTTGAATCTGCGTTGGGTAGACTTGACGGGATCAATATTGAAGCCACGCCGACTTGGATGGAGCGGGCCAAGCTTCAGAATGAGCAGGATTCCGTTCAGGATGTTGAGTTGCATCCTGAACTGAAGGCCACGTTGCGCTCCTACCAGAAGGAAGGGGTTAACTGGCTTCGTTTTCTGGAAAACAGGGGGTTCTGTGGAATTCTGGCCGATGAAATGGGATTGGGTAAAACGATTCAGACGCTGGCGTGGATTCAGCTCGGTCGTACCGCCAAGCATCATCAAGGCAAGCCCGCACTGATTATCTGCCCAACCAGTTTGGTTGAAAATTGGAGAGAAGAAGCCGCCAAGTTTACCCCGAACCTGAAATCGATGACTCTTCATGGAACTGATCGGCATCGGAACTGGAAAAATATTTCGAAGGTAGATCTGGTGATCACGTCTTATGCGCTAATGCGGAGGGATATTGAACGACATTTGGAATACACCTATTCCATCGCTATTCTCGACGAAGCGCAGCACATAAAAAATCGAACCACACAGAATTCGCTGGCCGCAAAAAAAATTAAAGCCGACCACAAGCTGGTGCTCACCGGCACGCCAATTGAAAATGGCGTTGCCGACCTTTGGTCCATTATGGATTACCTGATGCCCGGTTATCTGGGGGGACACAAAGAGTTTCGTGAATACTACGAACTCCCCATCCTGAATGGCGGGGAAGAAGGCGAACATGCTCAATCTAAACTGCGCCGGAAGTTGCATCCGTTCTTGTTACGCCGTCTGAAGAAATATGTGGCGAAGGATCTTCCGGAAAAAATCGAGCGTATTGCCTCGTGCAAACTCACGCAGGATCAGCACAAGGTCTATAAACAGCTGCTGGAAGATTCTAAAGCCAAGATCAACGATATGGTTGAAAAGGACGGCTTTAATAAGAGCCGCATGGAAATTCTTAAAACACTGTTGCGTCTGCGTCAAACCTGCAACCATATTGATTTGCTGAAATTGGATGGTGTGAAGAGTAAGCATCCATCCGCTAAAATGGAGCTGTTCTTTGAGTTGCTGAACGAAGCCATGGATAGCAAGCACCGTGTTCTGGTCTTCAGTCAGTTCACCAGTATGCTGGCCATTCTTAGAAAAGAAATGGATGAGCGAGGCATTAAATATACCTATCTCGATGGAAGCACGAAGGACCGCCAGGATGTTGTTCGGAAGTTTAATAAGGACCACACCATTCCTGCCTTTTTAATGAGTCTGAAAGCTGGAGGCACTGGCCTGAATCTAACCGGGGCCGATATGGTGATTCACTTCGATCCATGGTGGAATCCGGCTGTGGAAGAACAAGCGACCGACCGTGCGCACCGTATTGGCCAGAAGCGGACGGTCTATTCCATTAAGCTCATCACCAAAGGCACTGTGGAAGAAAAGGTGGTTGCCATGCAACAGCACAAAAAAGGCATCATCGATTCCACGCTCACCACCGACGAGCAGGTCATGCAGAAGCTCACCTGGGAAGACGTTCAGGAACTGCTTAAGCTTTAAACCGTTGGCGCGTATCATCCCGGTAGCGCGCTCCCGATTTTTCGGGCAACCGTCGAGGGGGCCAACTTTCCAAGCATTGGAACCCGTTGAGCGGGGATCATAGCCCCCGCCTCAACGGAGACTGAATCCGCCGGCAGTTAAAAGTCGCCCGATACCTTGCTGTCAACACGCCTTTTCAATCGTGCTGATTCCGAGAAGAACATTCCGCAGAGGGACCTGCCAAGACAGATCCCTCCAACGAGTGGAGAGGAAAATATAAAATGACGGCGATTTATTCAACCGACTCGAAATGAATCCCTTTCAGGCAGGAGGTCTTGCTGTCGCCGTCAATCAAAGAGACGAGGACCCTATATTTTCCCGGCTCTGGGAAATTAATCCATCCCATTGGAAACTTCTGGTAGTTGTGAGACGAGTTCTGCTCATTCTGAATATGCTCGCCGCCCTCGACATCCACCCCCCAGACCAATCGGCCTTCGCCGGTATAGGTCAGGCTGACATTATAATCGCCCGGTTTGATTACATTCACTTCAAAGATTGCTTTGCCGTCGGTTTCCCATTCCGTTACGTGCTCCACGGCTTTCCACTCGCCAAATTTTTCCATCCAACGGTTTCGTTGATGCTTCGCGCCCTCGACTTCAGAAAACTCCGATAAAATTTCGGTTTCAAGTTTTGGATCTAGTCCGAAGGTGGTGTCAACCACCGGCTCACCGGCTAGATCAACCACAATGACGGAAACTAACTTCTCAGGAGCAACCGTAGGAACGCTAAAGAGGGTCCACCCCTTGGATGTTTCCACCTTCAGCAGTTCACTCTCGGAACCTTTTAGCAGTTTTGCAGAGACGATCTCCGTTTTAAGGCCCGGAAGATATAGTTTGCCGGAAGTTGGCCATTCAAAGACGGAGATGTAGAGTTTGTTGCCCTTGCGGGTTACATCGCCCCATGGCAGCGCATGCTCCCACGGAGAGGCGTCCGTTGCGTAAACCACTTGGGGATAGGTCCGGATCCACTCGCCAGATTCGCGAAGTGCTCGCGCTGCCCGTTCAGGTACAGAACCGTCGCCTCGCGGGCCAATGTTCAGCATATAGGTGCCGCCGCGTCCCACACAGGCGATGAGGCGGCGCAGGATTTCCTTTGGGGTTTTCCAATATTCATCATACCACGCATAGGCCCAAGAATCGTTGGTGGTATCCACCGCTTCCCACATTCCCTTAACATTTTTATGAGGAACCTCCATGTCTCCCAGCGTTTGATAGTCACCCATATTATGACCGACTCGACCTGACACGAGCGCATTTGGCTGATTCTTTCGTACGATCTCAACCAGCTTTTCAGCATATTTTTTAGGCATTTTTCCCGGAGTATCAAACCAAACCAGTTCAATGGGGCCGTAGTTGCTGGTGATCTCTTCCACCTGCGGAAGACATTTCTCATTGAAGTAATCCTCAAAGGAAGCGGGGTTGCCATTTTCATCCACCTGCGGGCCATTGCCGCCGCCGGGATAGGTCCAGTCCTGATTCTGAGAATAATAAAAACCGAAACCCAGGCCTTCAGCACGGCAGGCAGCCGCCAATGCGTGCATCGGATCTTTCGCCCACGGGGTGGTTTTAGTGATGTTAAAATCGCACGCCTTGGAATCATACATGGCAAAACCATCATGATGTTTTGCGGTGATGATGACGTATTTCATCCCGGCATCTTTGGCTAGCTTGGCAATGTATGTTGCATCGAACTGCTGTGGATTAAAGGTCTTTGCTAATTCCTTATATTTTTCCGGCGGAATGCCCGCCATGCGCGGATTCATGATCCATTCGCCAATGCCATAATAGGTTTTGCCCTCCACCTTGTTCGCGAGTTGGGAGTACAGGCCCCAGTGGATGAACATGGCATAGTTTCCGTCGTTGAACAGCTGGCCGCGTTTTGCATTTTCAGCGCGTAGCTTAATCGTGCTCTCGCCCCACATTTTATTCATGCCCTGCTCCGCAGCAATGCCTTGCATCACTAGTGCTCCCAACAATCCAGCCATTATTCTATTTTTCATATTATCCTCGTCCTATTATAATTCCAACTGAAACGGCATGCGTAATGCGCTTGAGATCATTTAACCTATCAAAATATTTACATCCATCTATCCCTCAAATGCATGATGGTCTGAGGTTTTTCGAAACCACACGTAGGTGAAAACATAATCATTTCATTTCCGAAGTATGGAAAAACACCCCGCCGGCGGTTCCGTCGGCAACGTCATTTTCCACGCTTGAATCTGGTGAATGAGTTTTTCAACGACCTCAGGCTGCTCTTTCGAGATATCGGTGGTTTCCGCCCAATCGTCATCGATGTTGTAAAGCTCCGCCTTTCCAAGTTGTTCATTATAGAGCAATTTCCATTTTCCCTCACGAATGCCTTGGTGTGGCCACAGTTATGGATGCTTCCGCGCCGGGGCCCATTCCCAAAAAATCGGTTTGTTTCGCTTAAATTCTTTGCCCTGCAGGGCTGCAACCATACTGATGCCATCGGGCTGATATCCTTTTGGAAGATCTGCTCCGGCCAGTTCCATGAACGTTGGCAACAGATCAACAGCGGTCAGCACGGAATCACGATCGGTCTGGTTCGCCGGAATAAATCCCGGCCAGCGTGCGATGAAGGGTACGCGGATGCCTCCGGCATAGAGCGATCGCTTCTGTCCTTTAAGCTCGCCCTTTTCCCCGACCGAATAATAAGAACCCAATCCCGGTCCCGTGGAGGTGTCGTCGGTCCGTTTTTTAGTGCCAGTCCATTCTGGACCATTGTCGGAAGAGAAAATCACCAACGTGTTTTCATCGATCCCCAATTCCTTAAGAGTATCCAGCACGAGTCCCACGCCGGCATCCCCCTCGGCCACAACCGCGGCATACACCTGCTTTTGTTCGTCCAAGGATTGGAACTGATTCAAATATGGTTTCAACGGATAATGCGGGGTATGCGTTTCATGCAACCATAGATTGATGAAGAAGGGCTGATCTTTATGCCGTTTAATGAAGTCCACCGCCCGTGGGCATGTGGCGGTGGTCGGCATTTGCTCCGGCGCGTTATTTGGAAGATTAAATGCGCCGAATTCATCGTATCCATATTCGGTAGGCATTGGTCCATCTGGGATGTGATCATTACACAAATGCCATTTGCCAAAGTGGGCGGTTGCATAACCCGCCTCATTCAGCATTCGTGGCAGCAGCGGGGCCTTCGGGTCGAGCCAGTCGGGCATGCCCGCCCGCACGTGATGCTCAGTGGAAGCAAAATGCTGATGCACCGAATGCCGCGCCGGAAATTGTCCGGTTATCACGGCCGTTCGGCTGGGAGAGCAAACCGGATGATTCACCGTGAAGTTCTGGAAATCAATTCCCTCACTCGCCATTTTATCGAGATGCGGCGTCTCGCAGAAGGTGCTGCCATGAATGCCCAGATCTCCATATCCCCAATCGTCCGCAAAAATAAAAATAATATTAGGCTTATCGACTGCCGATTGTTGGTTCCCGATGGCTGATTGAATTAATACGATAAAGATTCCCAACCAACCAATCATCCATTGGTAACCGAGATTATGCAGCCTCCGGCGTCGTCGCTTAAATTCATCACCCATTGGACCGTTCCTTTCTGCTTCTCTGCGATTCAATATCTCACCTGCTCAAACGTGCCTTTCGTTTGAAAAGTTCTTATATGCAGAAGCTCAATTTACTAGTATGGAGAAGGAATGCATATCCCTAATTTACAGGATGAGCTCAATGTTTTATTGAGGGAAGATGTTAACATGAATAAGGAAGGGGAAGTCGTTATCCCTAAAGCTATAAAAACATCCTCCCACTGGAGTTCTTTTTATATTATAGTATCTAAATGCTTCAAATAGGAGTTATCTATAAAAGATATGAATTTATTAAAGTAAGCATTTACAAGTTTCGCGGAAGTGGATACTTGTATAATGTGAACTGGTAAGAAACTAGTGAATAAGAAAATCAGGAGATCGAAAAATGGCTGCAAAGAAAACGGCAAAGAAAGCTCCGGCTAAAAAGACGACCACGAAGAAAGCTCCGGCTAAAAAGGCGGCTGTAAAGAAAGCACCCGCGAAAAAAGCTGCGGCCAAAAAGAAAGTCGTTGCAAAGAAAACTGCAAAAGTGATTTTCACTGCGGAACAGGTTTATTCCATGATTGAACAGGCGGCATACTTTGCCGCAGAGAATGATGATTTCGCCAAGGAACCGGCTGAATACTGGGCAGGTGCTGAAGCGGCGATCAACACCATGGTCAAGGGCTAACCAGTCCCGCGAACCCATGTTAGGATCATAACCAATCCTCCAGCAAGGGTCACCGTTGCGTCATAGCGTCCGGCAACCGGTGCGATATTCGAATCGTCCTGTCGTCGGCGGAAAAATATCGGAACGCTTAGCTGGATGACTTGGCACGCCCAGCTATGAGCAGATGGAAGGTGCGATTCGGCACGGTTGCGGTCTTCCTTTGGGAGGTCGTCCGCAGTTCTATTTTTATCTCGAAATGTCTTCGACGGCCTCTATTACTTGGTTTGATCCCCCAACGGAGTAGGCATCTGCGCCATTAGGTTTCCATCCTCGTTGCAGCCAATTTGGACGCCGTATTTTTTCGGGGAATCATTTGCTATCGTTTGTTTCTAAAAAGGCCGAGGTTGTGGGCCTTATTGACTGCAGACGGTGCGTTGGCTACGTTGAGTTTTTCGTAGATATGGCCAGTATGGGTAACGACAGTATGGACGCTGATGCCGAGCATGTCTGCGATTTCTTTTTTTAAATGTCCTTTTGCAACTAGGGTAATGATTTCCATCTCCCTACCGGAAAGAGCCGGGAGTGATTCATCTTCCTTTGGAAGTGATTTTAAGGTGGCTAGGATATACTTTGCGACACCGGCATCAATTGGTGCGCCGCCTTCCATTACGGTTTGAATACCCTCGATGATTTGAGATACGGTGGAGGATTTAAGAAGGTAGCCCGTCGCCCCGAGGGTGATGGCTTTGATGACATCGGACTCGTGGTTAGATTGGGAGAGAATGATGATTTTTGCCTCGGGCATGGTTGAGGTAAAGTAGGGGATGGAGTCAAGGCCAGACATGCCTGGCAGATTTAAATCGAGTAAGATAATATCTGGTTCTTTACGGGTAGACATATCCTGCAGGCTACGCAGGGCTCGTTCTGCCGTTCCAAATTCACTGGTTAGTTCAATGCCGGGCGCTTTTTTAAGGGCGAGCTCAACGACTTCTCGGTATTCGGGATGATCTTCTACCATCATAACGCGAATATTTTTTTTCATGAAAGTCCTCTCGTTTTATGCTTGGGTTTTCGGATGCGAAGTTTGAGGTGAATGCTGGTTCCTCCGGAAGGGGGGCTTTCAACGGCGACTTTGGCCCCGAGCAGTTTTGCCCTACGCTTTAGGGATGAAGGGGGGGTGTTCTCTTCGGTATTTTCCAGTCCACACCCATTGTCGCGGATGATTAGTTCCAGTTCCCTCGGTCGCACTTTTAGGATGGTACTGAAATGTGTCGCACCAGAATGCCGGCTGATATTGACGAGCGATTCCTTGTAGAAAAGGAATAGATCCGCGCACTTTCTTCGGTCGAGTTGGACTAGATATTCTTCACCTTCGATGGTTAGTTCGTGATCGAGTTTGGCTAGGCTCCGCTGGGCAGCACGCTGCATATCTGTTACGAGACCTTTATAAAGCTCTTCTGAGTTGAGCATGTCGGTGCAACTGCGTACGGCGATGCCAGAACGTTCGGTAATGGCTCGGATTCGCTGGTGCATCATGGCGAGTTCTTCCGGATCCTCTTTGGCGGCTTCGGCCAGATCACTGAGTAGTCCGATGGTGTGGAGGTTGGCACCAAGTTCATCATGCAGATCTGCAGCAATTCGTTGTTCGATAGACTGAATTTTCCTCATTCTGAATATGCGGTCGATCAGTATGGTGAAGCCAATTCCGGCAGTGAGTAGTGCGGACAGCCAGCCGAGTCTGCGAAGGTTAGACTTCTGTTGCTCATACCGCAGGTTTAATTCCTGTTCAATACTCGGACGTTCTGTTTCTAGATCGTGGCGGCGGGAAAGTTGCCCCATCCAGTCGCGAATGGGAAGGATGGTTCCATACATATTCCGGCCGTCGGTGAGTCGGGACATGGGGCGGTTCGGGTTCGCAATCACATCCGTTCCCGTTACTGTTTTTCCGAAGGCAAGATTTTTCCCATTGGACAATAGCTCGATTTCAGCAAACCCGAAGCGAGGAGCTTGGGAGGCATAGCGCGGATCTTCAGCCGAGGTATCAATATTCAACCGAAAAAAACGGTTGGTAATTTCGGGGAATGTCCACATCATGATTGGCGCCACGTCATAAATCGATTCGAGGTGTAGGTCGAGCAAGGTTTCCGCATCCGAAAAATCAGGCTGATTTGCGGCTTCAAGGTGCATTTTATGCGGAATGGCAAAATTGCTGGGCAGGGCTTGGGGGAGAACGTCGCTTGGATCGACCGCATGGAGGTGCAGGAGGGAGATGGGTTGGGGTTCGCCAAGGTCGATGGTCAACGCGGGATGATTGTTGGTGGGAAATCGACTGATGTACGCAATGCTTTTTTCACCCGTGGCTGCATTCATTAGGTATGGAACAAATCCGTTCACGATAAAATTCTTATCCCAAGCGAGTCCATCTTTACGGTTCGATCTAGATCTGACGGGTTGATGTAATGCCACATTTATTTGGCCACTAAATGCCATAATTTCGGACAACTGGAGCACATAGTGTTCATCGAATGCCCGGAGAGAAAGGTATTCGGTTTCAATGCGTATCCAGGATGCGGTGATCCCATGGCATGGAATGGAAAGAGGGGCTATTCGAGGAAGAAAATCATGAGTGTCTGTATATTCAGCAATGACAGTTCCTACCCGGTCAGTATGGGTCCCGATGATGAGACGAAAGGACCTTGGGAATCCATCGGCCTGAAATCCGGTCTTGGTATCGCGCCGAATTATGGGAACCAAGATGACTTCATCCAAAGTGTGCTCGGTCTCAAAATTAATTTCCACCCATTCATGCTGTTGAGCATTCGTATGATAGGCGGAGCGATATCCTAGCGAGCCCGTTCCGCTTCGAATACTGTAGTCTGCCAGTGTTGCCAATTCATTATCGATTTCTTTCAATCGATATTCCAGTCCGTCGAGCGAGCGGCTATGCAGGTCCGCAGATAAGGGCTGATTCGCAATGCAGAATTGGGAGAGAAGCACGCATGTAATCAAACCCGATCTGCGTAATATATTATATTGTGATATCATTATATGCTTTTTGTTCACCCGTGCTGTTCCTGTTGTGTGGAGGTGTATTCCTGTCTCTAGTAGAGCATAGTACATCCTGCGGGGTCATCCTAATAAATTGGGATAGGCACGGGGGAGAGGACGTGTACGCTCTTTGTGAATCTCAGAAAATGAACGTCGTTGAAACGAGAGGGGACATCATGAGGATTCAAAAGAACCTATCGATTTTGATCGTTGCAAGTGCCATCGTATTCCATGCGCTGGCCGATGTGACGAATGTGCAGATCAAGGCTATGGCGAATGCTGACTATGGAATCAATACGGTTGCCCAGATGATGTCTGAGGTGCTGACGGCTCCCGACGGACTGGCGACTTACCAAATTGTCTTTGAGGTTACGCCGCCGATGGGACGAAGTATCCGTAGCGGGGTTACTGGGACTGCGGGTGGATCCACTGCGCAGAGCTGGGGGGTGGGGCCTGAAAATACACTATTTAATGGGGACGATTATGACGCGATAGAGCTGATTGGAAATCTGCAGATTACCAATTTCACGGCCAATGGAGGTGAACTGACGCTTAATAGTTTTTTCGCCCTGTCCTTTACGTCAGTCATGATCGCCAATGGGCAATCCACGAGTGACCGTGTGTTGTCCGTTGCGAATGGAATAACAAATAATGTGAATGGCGTAAAAATGAGTGCCAATCCCGATATTTTGATATTTGACGAGTTTGCTGGCACTGATTTGGTGACGGAATTCACCTTGGCCAACGGCTCAACGAATGCGACCGATAAATGGTCGGTTAATCAAGTTGACGTTTCGGTAGGCATTGCGTGGCGAGCCGACTGGATGCGTGGGGCGTGGGGGCTCTGTTGGGCGCCGGAGAATTTGTATAACGGCCGTGTTGAAACGTTGGTGGATGACTATGAGGCGTTTTTGGATCAGATCAGCGGCCTGAAAACGCTCGACTTTATTCAACTGAATTTAGGTTGTTCCTATATTTATTCCCCCGTGCATCTGGGGCCGCACGACCTGCTGGAAAGTTTCTGGCAGGGGGATGTGGACGGCGAGGGCCAACCGATTAATCTGATTGTTCCCCGAGCGTCATCCGGCGTGGATCCGTTTGGGGAGTGGGCTTTGGCAACGAAAGCGGCCGGGTTAAAGTTGCAGGTTTATGTGAACAGTTCTCAATTGCTGCAGCGGGGGGATATTCCGAATCCGGACGTAATTCCGGATATTACAGAACGCTGGATAACCTGGTGCGATACCAATACGGCTGCGCAGGTTTTTCTCAATAGCCAGTCCTATCATAGGGACGGTACGCATACGAACCGGCCATATATGTTCTGCTATGCCGAGTTTGTGCTGAAGGAATATTCCATTCGCTATGGAGATCTCATCGATGGCTGGATTTTTGATTCAGGTAGTTTTATGAATAATAATGGTGATGATCCCCTCAATGGAGTGGCAGCGGATCAGAAAATTTATCAGGCATTTGCCGATGCGGTGCATGCTGGAAATCCAAATGCAGCAGTTGCGTTTAATAATGGTCCAGAGCGGGATACGGAAGAGCTGAATCCCTTTTCGGAGGCCGTTCATTGCGAGGACTATACGTTTGGTCATCCTTATAACGGGGGGAATAATATGGGAAGTCATACCCTCGGGGATCCGCCAATGTACGACCGAAACTATGCGCACATTGAAAAGATGACGGAGACCGGCGGAAATATACATGAGGGAGAATTGACGCACGACTGGACGTGGGATGACCGCATTGTAGGCCATTTTTATCCGTGTATGAGCACAACGGCCTGGAATGCGGGGGGTACGCCGGCCCTAACCGATGATGAATTCCTGCTCTGGAATCTGGAGGCGATGCAAGGGGGCGGCGCGATCGCCTGGGGTGCCCCGCTGAACTGGCCTCCCGGCACCGGAGTGAATCTGACCATTCGAGATTGGGGGATGGCACAGTTAACCTTAATGGATGACCATTTAAGCACCAATGAAGTCCCTGGCGCACCGCGCTGGGCTCGGGCGGAAACGCCGCTTCCAAATGCAACCATTGGGCAGGCCTATTATCATGTTCTGACGGAAGGTGTTGATTTCTGGGATCCTGAAGGCGATGACCTTACCCGTGTGACGTTTTCCTCTGTCGTAGACGACTTGCCTTCGTGGCTTATTTTGGAAGAAGAGCTGGGAACCCCGAGGCGCTGGATCCTGTCAGGTATGCCAACAGAGACTGCTCCGTCGGAATATAAGTTCCGGTTGCGTGTGGCAGATGCATTCGCCGGAAATGATCGCTGGGTTGAACTACTCATACATGAAAATTCTATAGAATTTATAGAAGGTGCTCCGGGTTATCCCGTATGGGTTGCGAATCCGTTAGAGATTCCGGATGCAATGGTTTATGAGGCCTATACGAATGTCTTGATTCAAGGATTTAATTTTCATGATTTTGAAGAAACAGATCTGGTCGTGAGCAAAGTCGAGGGTGCAGGTTGGCTGTCTCTTCGTGAAGTGGTTGCAGGTTGGTGGCAACTGAGTGGTACGCCGTCTCCGACGGATGCTGGCTTGAATACGCTGAGGCTGCGTGTAAGCAATGGGTCCAATACCACGGACTGCACACTGGTTTTAACCGTTGAACCTGCTGTAACCAACGTGTCGATTTTGGCTGTGGCAAATCATAACTATGGAATCGATTCCGTCGCCACCCTGCTTTCAGATGACCTAACGGCATATGATGGATTAGCGACTTTTCAGATTTCCGTTGACGTCATTCCCGGGGCTGGAACAGCCATCCGAAGCGGCGATGGTGGTGGGGCCACAACCTCTCAGAGCTGGGGCATATTTTCCTCAGGTGAGACGAGTAATGCCCGGTACATTTTCAATGGCGATGCCGGAGAAACTGTGGAGGGCGTCGGGAATGTACAGATCGTTAAATTTAATGATGGTGGAGGCCGCCTGTCCGTTGGCAATATCCGGGATCTTTCATTCGCATCCATTACCATTGCCGATGCTCAGTCCGGCAGTAAGGATTCGGTGTATGTAACCGTAGGCTCGGTCAGTAATAATCTAGGAAAATTGGATTCCAATAATCATCCGATTAATTTGGAGACGCTGTCCGATGTATTTGTTCCAGTGACCCACTTTGCTCTCGGAACGAGCACCACCAATGAACTGAACAAATGGTCGGTCAACAGTATTGAAGTTAAGTATTCAGTTCTGGGGCCGGAGTCGTATGCAACCTGGGCCTATGATCATGGACTGGTCGGTGCGGATGGCGTTCCCTCTTCCGATGCCAGCGATTCCGATGGCTATGCCAACCTGTTGGAGTTTGCGTTGGGCATGAATCCCAACAGCCCGGATGCCGGTTCCCGGGATTGGATCGATTGTACATCTGAGGGCGGAACGAACTACTTTGAATTAATTCATTATCGCCGTTCGGACTATGTCGATCAAGGGTTGAACTTTCTATTGATAGATGCAACGAATCTGATGAATTCAGTCTCAAATACCAATACGCAGGATCAAATATTGGTTGGGCCCGCAGTGGATGGCTATGAGCTGATCACCAACCGTTATATCAGTAATCAATCGGCCGAATTTATTAAACTGATGATTCGGAAGGATTAATCAGATCGGCAAAACAAAGGAAAATATAATGAAGAAATGGATGATAATTGCACTCCTTAGTTGTGGTTTTTCCGGAGCCGAGGAGGCTCCGAAAGGGAAAACGCTGGAACAATACCTTGAACGCGGCAAACAGTCAGCCGAAAGAAAAGATAGGGTGTTTAATGAGGAAAAAGCGAGGAGCCGCTTCCTTGCATGGGATGTCAATCAGGACGGAATCCTGACTGCCGAAGAAATAAAAGCGAAAGGAAAGATGAGTGATAATCCCCCTGCTATGGCTAAGGAATCGCCGACGGAAGCTTCGCAAGGAGAAACACTCGAGCAATATCTTGAACGCGGAAAAAAGGCGGCAGAAAGAAAAGATAGGGTGTTTAATGAGAAAAAAGCGAGGGTCCGCTTCAAGGCATGGGATGTCAATCAGGACGGAGTCCTGACCACCGAAGAAATAAAAGCGAAGGGAATGCGGAAGTAACTAATCAACCCCGTTTTGAATACGAATATACCGGATAAATTTTTTATTTGGGACGTGGTTGATTAAGCCTCCCCCCATCCGTAAACCAGTGACCTGAAAAAATTAGATATAATTTAGTCCAGTTCCATGCCGAGTGACCGAAGGTCGCGAGGGGCGATTTTTTCGGTCGTTAAGCAACGTTTTCATAATATACCTCTGCCGGAGTCCGGTTGTCTAGTGAGGAGTGTTTGCGCTCCTGATTATAGTAATTGATATAGGTCGTAATCCCGTGATGGAGTTCAATGCCGCATTCAT
>JBAHZU010000073.1:0-24620 GCA_037132875.1 Pontiella sp. | reverse complement strand
CTGCGCCTTCGACACCACAACAGCAGTCAGCACAGCTGCAAAAACTGCAATAAACGCTCGATTCTTCATAAAGTCCCCTGATCTATATCTAATTAACGATTCGGTAAAAGTCGCACCAATCTGCCGAAAATTACCCCCTTTGGAAACCCTAATCCGAACCATTCATCTTCTTTTAAGCTTTCCAACGCGGAATATTCAACCCGAGTTTCTTCCCCTCAGCCCGATCAACATTCACTTTCATTCATAGATCCAGCACGTAAAATACCTTGTTTATTAGCCCACCAGCATACTGAGATGACAAATAAACATGGGCATGACTTTTCGCCCTATGGTGCAAAATCGGGCGCCATCCGGCGCCCCATTACGTGATGCAAAAAGAGCCTCCCCATTTAGCCGCCGTTTGATCGGAATTTCCAAATTTTCCGAATGCTTCTGCGTTCCAACCCATGGAAAAGTTTGACCCGCCGGACGGAAATCCCCATTATCCCGTGCAAATTATGAAACAAGAAAAAACAACCGTACTCGAACACGATAATTTCCAGGGCGAATACCGCATTCTGCGCCTCGCGGCTCCGGTGGTGGGCCCCTTGGTGAAAGCAGGCCAATTTTTGGAACTTCAGATTCCACAAATCGGCGAACGCATTCTGCGCCGTCCCTTCAGCATTTACCAAGCCGACGCCTCCGGCGTGGCCATCCTCTACAAGACCGTTGGCCGCGGAACCGAAGCCATGACCCACATTCAGGTGGGCGATGAAGTCAGCATTATCGGCTCACAGGGCAATGGCTACCCGGAACCCGACCCCAGAAAAATTCCAGTGCTCGTGGCCGGAGGTTATGGCAATGCCGCGCTCTACATTCTGGCCCAGCGCATGAAAAAGAAAGGCGTTGCCTTTTTCGGGGGCCGTTCCGCCATCGACATTCTGCTCGTGAAAGAATTTAAAGCCCTCGGCTGGGACGTACGCCCCACCACCAACGACGGTTCGCTGGGCACCAAGGGCCTCGTGACTGCGGCCTTCGACCCGTGGGCGGCCGAGCAGGACATCCAATCGTTGGAAGTTTTTGTCTGCGGTCCAAATCCCATGCTCAAAGCGATGGGCGATCGCGCCATTGAAAAGCAGTTCACGGCATGGCTCTCGCTCGACCAAGATATGGCCTGCGGTGTGGGCGCCTGCCTGACCTGCGTGATTAAACGCAAAACAAAAGACGGGTGGGAATGGGCGCGCTGCTGTAAAGACGGGCCGATCTTTGAATCCCGCGAAATCCTCTGGGACGACTAAAAAGCAGGAAGAATTTAGAATGAGTGTTGATCTGAAAATAAAAATTGGTTCCATGGAAATGAAGAACCCCGTGACCGTCGCATCGGGGACCTTCGGCTACGGACCTGAATATGCCGATCTGGTGGATCTGAACCGCCTTGGCGCCATCACGGTGAAAGGGATTTGCCCGGAAGAGAATGAGGGCAATCAAACGCCCCGCACGTTCGAAACCCGCGGCGGCATGATCAACGCCATCGGCCTTCCCGGCCCAGGCGCACAGGGATTTATTGATCAATACATCCCCTTCCTCAGCCAATACGATACGCCCGTGATTGTAAACATCTGGGGCAAGAGCAAAGACGACTATGGCCGAGTGGTTGAAATGCTGGATGATGAAGAAACCGTCAGCGCCTACGAAATCAACCTCTCCTGTCCTAACGTAAAGGAAGGCGGATCTGCTTTCGGCACCGACGTGGCCACCTTTTCCAGCGTGATTGACCTGGTCCGCGCAAAAACAAAAAAACCAATCATTCCAAAACTCGCGCCAAATGTTCCAAACATTGGCGCTTTTGCAAAAGCCGCCGAAGATTGCGGTGCAGATGCCATTGCCATCATGAACACCATGCCTGCGATGGCCATTAATATCGATACGCTTGAACCAGAGCTGGCGAACACATTTGGCGGCCTCAGCGGCCCCCCCATTAAACCCATTGCGATTAAGCTGGTGTTTGATGCAGCGCAGGCCTGTAACATTCCAATCATTGGAATGGGCGGAATTTTTGAACCGGAAGATGCGATTGAATTTCTCATTGCTGGTGCCACTGCGGTGGCCGTCGGCACGGCCACTTTTGTGGACCCCACCACCATCGAGCGGGTTATTGTTGGCATAGAACAGTATCTAATTGATAAAGGGCACCACTCCGTGGCAGACATTGTCGGCACCGTGAAGGTCTAAACAGGATTCAGTTCTCATCCACTAAAAAGAATGAACAGGAAAATTAAAACCGGACTCACCCTTGGACTGGGCGCCTTATTTACGGGCGCCATCATCGCCTATTCTTTTATTCAACCCTTTGAGGAAGGCCTAGTTTACCGAGCATTTCCGGCACAAGCTTCTTTCGTTTTTAAAGCGGACAATCTAGACGCCCTTTTACAAAGCCCGGTATGCAAGCAGCTGGATAGTGCACTGGGCACGAGCCATTCGCTGGCAGAATTTGCAAAAGCCACCGATTGGATAAAATGGGCCGCGGCCTCGGAAATTGCGGTGGCCGATCTTCCCTTCCGCAACGCGGGTTCGCAAAAAACCTGGGTGGCGGCCAGCTGGGTGGGCTGGCGAAGCCCATGGTTGCGCTGGAAGCTGGAAGCCGCGGTGGACGAAAATCTTAAATTTTTAGGCAAACATTCCATCTGGCCGATCTGGGAATATACCGTGCCGGACCTCGCCCGTGGCCGGACCCTGACCTTTTCCCTGACCGATAACTTGCTCATTGCCTGTCTTTCGGAAAGCCCTTCCGATATTATTTCACTAATCAATGCCTACGACCAACGGATTACATCTTACCGCCGAGGAAAAAAACCATGAAAAAAATGATTCCATTCTACACCGCCATCTCCCTGCTCCTGCTCGGTGGGTGCGCCTCAAAAAACAAATATGGCGCAGAACAATTTCTAACCGAGCGCGAGCAGAAATCTGCGCTGGCCAACAACAAGCCTCCCCAATATTTCGGATTTGCCGCGTACCCGGCTCAAGGAGGAATCGGCTTTCGCGGCTTTGCTCGTCTGCACCCGAATCACCAGGCCCACATGGATTTTGAAAAGGATCGGCCGGTCATTAAAATCCGCGGGCGGTATAGCCGCATCACGGGGCATGCCCTACTGGACTTCAGCTCGCCCACCTCTTGGATGGACTATGCTTCAGCCCAAAATTTTGGGGCCATCTTCATGGGAATGAATGAAGATCTCATTCCCTATCAAGGCCTGCATTCCGACGAGGTGAATGCCTATGCGGCCGTGGTGAGCCAGATCCGGATTGATCAGCTTTTCATGGAAAACGTCCCGTTGTTTGTTCGGATGTCGATCGGAGGATTGGGTTTACATGCCCGTAAAATTTTTGAACCGACCATCGATGCCGTATTCGGCTACGATATTCTGGGGCTCTATGAAACCATTCAGGTGAATTTGCGCGAGGGAAACATCATCTTTTCCACCAGCCACCCCTACACACCAAACGAAGATCTGCTGATGTCAAAAGCACGGATCAGATTGGTGAAGGGATATGGGCTCTGCGTGGAAGGCGCAATCTACGGCCAGAGCACTCCGATTGTATTGGACTTGGCCGGCGAATATCATTTTGCGCGGGGCGATAAAAAGGTGAACCAGACCAAACAGGTGAGCATTGGAGATGTGGTCTATCGCCAAGTGCCTACCGAATTTATGCCCGACCGGGAGGGCCTCCCTCGGGCTGGACGGAAGATGCTCGAGAATTATATCATCACGATCTGTCCCTCTCAGGGCTTTGTTTATTTTGAACGTTTCCCAGAATAGTCGCCCTCGTTCTGAAGCATGATTTCCCGTTGTCATTTTCATATTCTTGCTGCCGGCTGCATGATTGCAGCCCATTCCTTCGCGCAATCATCGGAGGAATTCATGATGCCGCGCATGCAACAGAATACCTATCTTTCGCATGCACAAGACCCGGCAACGTTTGGCTTTAAAACGGAAAAACGAACGCGGGGCCGGGATTTGACGAAAGCCTACGTGCAGTTGCGCCCAGAACAGTCTGCGCAGCTGAAACTTAGCGAAATGCAGATTCCTTTATTCACGCTACGCAGTCGCTCGCAACGCATGAAAACGAACGCCCTTTTGGACCCCAGCTCACCGGATTCATGGATGGAGTTCACCACCTCACAAAGATTTTCCGCCATCTTTCTAGGGACCGACCACTATAAACTTCCCTACCGTGGAATATATAATATTGGGCGAGCCTCAGCCTATGCCGCGGTGATCCCCACGTTGCGGATCGAATCGATTCGTCTTGATCATTGCCCAATCTATGTGCGCATGGCCACCCATTCGCTGGGCCCGCTTTCCCGCGGGATCACCTCGCCAAATATCGGAGCCGTGCTTGGATATGATGTGCTCAAGATGTTTGAGTTTATTCAGTTTAATCCCTACACCCGAAGGGTAAAACTTTCCACCACGGAACCGTATGAACCAAACCCGGAACTGCTGATGACGATCGCCAAAATCGTGGATGTGCCCCTCCAAGGGCTGGTGGTTGAAGGGGCTGTACTGGGCACCCCCACTCCGGTGGTTCTTGATTTCGCAGGCGACTATCATTTTTCGCGCGGGGATGTGAAAGTTAATATCACGAAGCAGGTTTCTCTGGGCGATGTAGTTTTTCGGCAGGTTCCCACCCTATTACTTCCCACCCATCATGCTCCGGCTCGAGCGGGGCGGCGCATGCTTGAAAACTATATCATTACCGTCTGCCCGCAAAAGGGCGTGGTTTATTTTGAGGAATTTCCAGAATAGCATTTTGATCGGATAAGGTGACGAAGGGCTAACACCGGGTGGCGCGTCAGCATGCGTGGCCCAGAAAATCGCATCACCTCTTTCACTCGCTTACGCTTCTCGCGCGTATAGCAATGTACCGTACATTTATTGCAAACCGGCTTCTCTTCGCCAAACGGACATTTTTCAATGCGCCCCAATGCATAGGCCTCCAGCTCGGCACATTCCGAGCAGAGAGAGACGACTCCAACATGATGCGCTCGGCAATAGATCTGGATCATCGCTTTAACCGTCTTCCGTTCTAAATTCATGATCGCAATTGACCCCTTCTCGAAGCTGGTACAGTCATCCGACTTAATTTCTATGTCCCATCATAAGCTAAACTCCCACCACTTAACAGAAGGGGATGCATCGGAACCCACCCCTGATTTTGCAAAGCACGCGGCCCAAGCGAGCCCAACCCCGTTTCATACCTCAAGAAAGCACTCCGATGCCCCGGCTTAACCCGCAGGGTTTTATTTTGCTCGAAACCAGCGCACATGCTACTTTTTCCTGACTTTTCCAACCTTTGGAAAAAATTATGGCCGATACTGAGAATCATCAGAAAAAGACAGCCCCTCCGCTTCCCTCTAGGGAAATCGGAAATGCCAACCTGTTTGCCGACGACATTATCTTCTCCAACACGGAAAAGATTCTCTTCGAGGAAGATCTGGAACGGCATTCCGTCTCCCAACACGATGGGCTGATGGATGGAAATCCAGAGGACCGCTATTCCGCCCTTCGCAAGCTGAACCAGGGCGGGATGAAGGCAATCTGGGAAGTGGATGACCACCGGACCGCCCGCAAAGTGGCAATGGCCCTGATTCAGGACTCAAAGATTGCCTCCAAAGACGATATTGATTCGTTCCTGTATGAAGCCCGCCTGACGGCTAATTTGCAGCACCCAAATATTATCCCGATCTATGATATTGCATTGGATGAAAATGGAAATCCGTATTTCACGATGAAATCCCTGAAGGGAGAAACGCTCGGCGATATTATTAAGCAGCTCAGGAATGGCAATGCGGAATATAGGGCACGCTACACCCGCACCCGCCTGCTCGCTATTTTTCTAAAAGTCTGCAATGCGATCGACTATGCCCATACCAAGGGCGTGATTCATTTGGACCTAAAACCCTCCAATATCAGTGTGGGCGACTTCGGCGATGTGCATGTGCTCGACTGGGGCCTTTCCACCTTGATTACCCATCTGAATGAATACGATGGAGAACCAATCTCTTGGCAGAGCATGGATGATGTGGAGCTGGAAAACGGACAAACCTTGACGCGCTATCTCGAAGGCTCGACCAAACGGCGCGAACACAAAAATGTGGTCGGCGGCACACCAGGCTATATGTCGCCGGAACAGGCACAGGGCGCACCTTCAGATATCGATTTTCAAACCGACGTCTATATGCTCGGCTCATTACTCTATGAAATCCTGACCTACCATTGCCCCATTGAGGGCTCCAAAGTGAAAGAGGTGCTACAGAAAACCGTCCGGGGCGATTTTTTGCCTCCTGGAAAACGAGCGCCAGAACTTAAAATTCCCCCACCACTTTCGGCCGTGGCACTAAAAGCCATGTCCACCGAGCCGGCCGAGCGCTACCCCCATGTGGCCGCCATGATTGCCGACCTTCATAAATTTCAAGATGGCTTTGCCACCACGGCAGAAAATCCAACCTTTATTACCCATACGCTTTTATTAATGAAACGCCATAAACGGGCGGTGGGCTTGATTGCAACCACCACGGCCCTCATTGCAGGGGTGCTAGTCCAGAGCTTCCATTCGATCCGGGAGAGCGAGCAGGTTGCGCTGCATGCACTTGGAGAACTACAGGAGAAGAACGACTATATTGCCAGCACGGCGAAAAAGATTGCCCCAGATTATCTCAACCTGATGATCGAACAGGAAAAGAGTTATCGGTTTATCGAGGCGGAAGAGTCGCTCAATACCAGCTTGGCCTTTGATCCGGAGCTGGAGGAGGCATGGCTGATGAGGGGCCGCCTATTGCTGAGCCATCTAAAGTTTTCCGAAGCATGGACAATTCTCTCGGGAGCACATGGCCATGCGGTACAAACCGATCCGCCGGCCATGCGACTGGCGAAAAAATATATGGAACTCGACCATGTGCCCGATTCCACCTTGCCGCAACTGGTGAAAGATTTTGTGGCCTATAATATTCTGGAGGGACTCCCGCGGCTATTCTACCATCTGAACCAGCAACCGTTTGATCCGGCGACCCACTTTCCCGCTCTGGCCGAGGCCCTGAAGATTCTGAACCCAGAAGTGGACGTGCTGCACTTTAAATGGCAGCGGGCGGGTTCCCATGGCTGGATCATCAATCTGGGAGATAATCCTGAGCTAGACGATATCTCCCCCCTATGCGGTCTTAAAATCCGGATATTGAATGCCAGCCACATCGGGGAGCCCGACCTGAACCTTCTCACCGAAGAAGGAATGGTTGAACTACGCCTGGCGGGCACCCCGCTGAATCATCTGTTCAACCAAAATCATCTCAATCGACTGCAATCGCTGGATATCAGCGGAACCCGCATTCGTAATATTTCTGATATGATCAAGCTATCCAAGCTCCGTGCTCTGGATATTAGCGGCATAGAGGGCCTCATGATCAGCCCTCAGCTGATCTGGAACCGGGATCTCAAGATCCTGACGGTCGCCGAGGCCTTCCGGAACGATCGAACCATCCTTTCCCTGGCGCGCCGGGGCGTAATTATTATTTACACCAACCACTGATATGGCTGACGAAACACAATATCAAACCCGAGTCACCTTACTGGCCAAGCTCAAGACGACGGAAAATCATGACGCATGGCTTGAGTTTGAAAACATATATCGGGCCTTCATCCTGAGCCTGATCCTCCGCATGGGCATTAACGCCGAAGATGCCGAAGATATCAGCCAAACGGTGCTAACCAAAGTCTGGCAGAAAATTGAAGATTTCGAATATAATCAGAATAAAGGCAAGTTCCACAACTGGCTCGCCGCCATGACCCGCAACACCGTAAAGGACTTTTTCCGAACGAAGAAAAATTTCATTACTGGACGCGATTCCGTGGAATATCAAGAACAGTATATTTCCATTGAGGAGCATGTACTTCCAGACATTGAGAATCTGGCGCGAGAAGAATGGGTACTGCACATCACCAACTTGGCCTGGGATACTATTAAAGGCGATATCTACAAAACCAAACGCGAGGTCTTCAAAATGGTCTCGGCTGAGCTTCCAACCAAAGAGATTGCAGAGAAGCTCGGCATTTCACCCGCCAGCGTACGGGTTTACAAAGCGGAGGTCTTCGAGAAAATGAGAACTGAGATCACTCGACTAAACCGGGAATTGGGATAGCGGGGCTCTTTTAAAAGAGCCTATGTTACAATCCTTGAAAAAAAGTCCTAAAAAAAGCCTCTTCCGAGTAACGATCCGAATTCTGCCTGCGTATACATTAACGAACACGATCTATTTCATATAGCGGGCCATGCGATAACCCAAGTGAACCCCAATTCGTCGCACCCGTTACTCCGAGAGCGCCCCGATTAACCTCCGGGGTTCTTTTTTTGCCCGAACATCATCCAATTGGTTAACGCGGAAGTATGGCATCGATTACTTCAACCCCATTTTCTTCACTGCCACTTCATTTTATAGGCTTCTTCTTTTTCAAGAAGGTCTTCACGGCGCTGAATACGGTCCTCTTCTTGGCGATCCAAAACCTTTAACCGGGCGTCCAGTTTATCCTGTTCTTCCGCTTCAAAGTAGTTGCGACCATGATCTCGGATGATGCGTTTATTTGCATCTAATATGAGCTGACGGCGGGCCAGTTCGGCATCGCCCGGCATATCAACCCCCTTCTGAAGCTGTTCCGTATTGGCCAATCCCACGGTAACAAAAATGATGGTTTCTGTCTGCCCAGAGACCGTCTGTTTCCAGGAGAACAAACGTCCGATGAACGGGATACTCCCGAGCAGAGGCACCTTCTTTTCTTCTTCACCTTCTGTAATTTCCGTTAAACCACCAATCGCGGCGGTCTGACCACTGGACAGACTAAAAACCGTTTCGATACTCTTTTCATCAATAACTGGATAGGTCGTATCTCCAGCAATCTTGTCTTCAAATTTACGCGTTAAGGAAGGATGAATCTTTACGGTGATGTTGCTGGAAGTATTAATGGACGGGGTCACATCCAACGTAATGCCATATTCAAAGAATGGAAGCGCAGTATCCAACGTATACGTCGTGGTTGCTGGCTGGTCGTTAAACTGCTGTTCGCGTTCCTGTTTCAGATTAGGTTCCCTGCGAATGATCGAGATATTCGCGAGTTCTTCATTGGCGACAATAATCTTCGGGTTGGAAACAATCTTCACCCCCTTATTTTGCTCCAATGCACTAAGTGTCATCGCAAACTCATCGGCATTTAACACACTGGTCAAGATGGAATATTCACCGCTACCTACAGCTGAAGCACTACCTCCCGTGAGGTCTTGGAACAGATTTTCAGACGGCGTTCCATCAAAATCTTCCCGGCCATAAGCGGCCGAACTAAGCGAGACACTTGCCCCATAACTTTCTAGCACCCCCCAATTAAAACCCAGATCTTTCTGAGCATCATCGGTGAGTTCCATAAATTTAGATTCGATGTACACCTGCTGGCGAACAATATCAATGGACTCAAGGATGGCGCGCACTTCGTTGAGGCTGGATTCGGAACTCCTAATGACCAGCATATTGCGGGATGCAAATTCAGAAATTTTTGCATTGGCAGGCAGTAGGTCACGAATTAATGCAGCCACATTTGGAACGGTTGCATATTGCAATTTAAAGGTTTCAACAATCTGCGGTTCGGGTGCCCCAGCGAGATGCCGACGAACGCTATAAACGCTTGATCCGGAGACGCGTTGATAGAGTTCATAGTTATAGGCAGCTAGAATAGCCTGAAGAGCAGGACGCCATTCAACATCCTTCAGGTTTACGGAAACCTTAGCTGCCTCGGTGAGTTCAGGAACAATGATGTTGGCATCCGAAAGTTGAGCAAACAGATTAATGACTTCTTCCAGATCCACCCGATTCAGTCGAACAGAAATAAGATTATCAACGGTCGTTGTCTGGGATTCATCGAGCACCGCAACATGTAAATCATCAACCACACCCTCAGGTGCTACTGCTTCGACAGCATCCACTTGATTCGATTCCGAAACATCAAGAACGTCCATCGAATCAATGAGGGCGACTAAAGCAACATCCTGATCGGCCACGCTCTGTTGCTGCGCATAGGCCACAGATCCTGCAAATACAGCAACAGAAAACACGTGCCACAGTCCTATTATCTTTTCATTATTCATCTATTTAACCTTCAACTTAAAAATCATTACAACGCAGAAACTCGGCGTAACTGTACGGAACTGGGCAGCTGAATGCTTACGACCACCCAGGCATAAGTGTTGCCGCCATGACGTATGCTCACGGTATCGTTTACTCGTTTTATCTGCCCGTTGATCACCGCAAAAAAGTTATTATTGGCGCGGCTACTTACCCCATTGATCACGACTTTTTTCATGGCGCCAGCCCAGCCGCTGATCTTCGTTAATTTCTTTGCGTTCCTATTTTCATTTTCATCAGGCAGGAAACGTTCCGGCACATATCCCACGGGCCAGAAGGGATCGCGTTTCATTACACCCGGCATGAGTACCGCTTCATTCGTGCCACGGTTTATGTTCGTCTGAGAAAAACACTCAAAACTAAGCATCAATCCCACTCCGAGCAAAGACAGAGTCCGTGTCCCTGCATTCCATGGGCTTCTTTTATTACGATTCAACATGGTTATCCTCCACGAGTCCCGCAAGGAATGAACCCCGCGATACGGCAACCCACGATTTGTTTTTCGTTAACAGTTCACCCCGCAGGTTCATACTTTTGCTACGGGGAAATATATGCAGCGCCTCTTCTTTCATAAAATCGGCCTCATCGTTTTAATAATCGGTTCTGAGTTTGAGTCTGCCTCAACGTTAATCCCCGCTGAATTGCCATAACGAGGACGATCTTCCCAAAGGCGCCGAAGACGGTTCATTCGGAAAGGCCATTGCACAAACAGCTGAATACGGTGCTCGTCAGGAGTTCCTCCCGTGCTGAATTCCAATCCATAAACACGGACAAGAGGATGATTTTCTTCAATATTCCGTAAGAACAATTTGGTTTGTTCAAATCCACCGCGAGCAATAATGCGCAATGAATACAGTTCAAAATATACCGGATCCAGAGCAGCCCCCCTTTTAGCCCCCGATACGGCGACCTCATCCACAGATTCTATTTCAAGACCGGCTTCACGGCTTTTGGAATAAATAATCTCAGTAGCCCATGAATAGTAATTCTGCTCTGGGGGAACATAATCGAGATCCCGCTCGAGCTCGCGAATCGTTTGCTCAAAATTCGTTCTGCTCTCTGCGGTTTTGAACAGCAATCTCTCCGTCCGGTCGATTTTTAGATTCAAGTCCGCTAACTCAGTTTTTGTTTCCTGAATAGAGGACATCCAGTATTGGACCCCCATTACGATTCCTACTCCAATTCCGATCAAGGCAATTGCCCCAAGCGCCATATATATTTTTTGTTCTTTAGTCAGGTGTGAAAGGTTCATTTTCTGCCCCCGTCAATGGCTCCACCAGTCAAACGGAATTCCGTTATCGTTTCTCCCTTGGAATCGATTCTTTTACGAAGGGATGCCAGTTTCAGCGAGTCAAAGGTGGCTCCCATCGTCTCCGCGGCCAGGAGATCTTTCTGAAAAGAAATCACCGCCTTCTCGGCCTGACTCCCTAGGGCAATACCCTCTAGGTTTAGTTGATAGTCTAGCTGAAGATCAGCAGCTGTTTTATATCTCGAACGAGTCTGGTCAGAACGGATAGACAGACGCGTTAGTTGAACCGTTTCCGGCACAACATCCTGCACTTCACTCAGAAGAGATATAAAAGAGATACACGAATCCTCCCACCCCTTAAATAATCCCTGAATATTTTGATTGATAACTAAACCCCGAGCGCCCTTTTTATGCGCGTTGAGTCGAGGTTCTAAATTTTCCCAAAGCGCCTGACTCGATTTAAGCTGCGATTTAATACTCGCATGGTAAGAGCAAATGAGTCCGGAAACCAAGAGCACCAGCACAATCGGAATTCCGACCATACATAGAAAAATAAATTTAGAACTTACGGTACCTTGGTATCGTAGTTCACCTTTTTTCAGCATATTTACACGGGGATAAATCATTGCGCCTCAAGCCCTCCGATTGCAGCTCCAATCGCACCACTAAATCGAGTAACCTGATTCAACTTATCCACGGGGATACCTGCCGATTCGCTTTCAATTCTTTCCAGCGGACTCCACATCTGACAGGACATTCCCAGCAATTGTCCCACCTCAATGCCCCAGCTCGGGAATAAACTCAGCCCTCCAGATACATAGACCTGCGAAATCCGACCGCCTTGATGCCGCTCAATAAATTCTTTGGATATGGCCAGTTGCTTAATAAAGGGGGCCAATAATTCTGAAATAGACGATGAAATATTAATAGAAGCATCCTCCAAAATACGGGTTGCCAGCTCGTCATCAACCCCCAGATCTTTGGCCACTTTTTTACGGAGCATCTTAGCTCCTACAGGCATTTTACCGACCCGTGTAACCAGACCGTTTGTAAGAAATACGCAATGACAGACGGTTTCCCCGGCATCTAATAAACAAACGGTTGATCCTGCACATTCCTTTCCGCGGGCATGCAGAAATGCATGCACAAAAGAAAGGCCCGAAATTTCTAGCGAAAGGGGGGAGGGCGGGCCAGAAGGAAACAGTTCCATTAAATGCTTCGCATCATCATTTGGAATTGCTGCCGCGAGAAAACTGGAGTCCTCCCGCCCCTGGCCACGCTTGATCAATTGAGCTGAAACCCGAAATTCTTCGGCCACATTCAAGGACTCCCGAATCTTAAGATCAGGCAAAACCTCAACCTCAGCATCAATGTACGTATGGATCATACGAACCACGGACTGACTTCCTGTATAGGCCAGACAACAATAGTTTGAGGAAAGGGTGCGAACAATCGGAAGTCGCACGGCCTTCTCTTTAAAATTAATCGGGGGAAGCATATCAAAACCCATCAGCGTAAGCCCCTCCGTGTCCTGCTTCAACCGAACCACCTTGGTTGATGTTGTTGAGAAATCAATGCCGATTAAATCGGAAAATCGCGAATGGGCGTGTCTCTCGCTGGTTACTTTTTTAAACATGTCTCTAAATCTCCTTCCAATCACACCGCACACGATACCCTACCGTGCGTTTACCTAATCGTCCCAAGACTCGATTATTATAGCAGTATCCATACCATGATGATCACCCAATTTCACTCTTGCCAAAAACAGGGTCACATCTTAATGATGTGCGCCCTATTTTAATGGATCAAACAAACGAGGAGCGGAACGTGAATCATTTGAGCACTAAAATATCACTCCGTAAAAAATCGGAACGGAGCAAAGAATCCCTCCGTTCCTCACGATCGATACTGATCCCTATGATTCTTCTGATTGGAGGACTCTTTCTGTCCAGCATCATGATGTTGCACTACACGACATCTAAAATGAATCCCCAGGCTGGAGGCTTCACCTTTGAAAACAAATTATATGGTGCTCCCAGCCTGCACGCCGCAGCGGATTTACTGAAAAAAATGATTCCGGAATCGCAGAATCCCGCCCAAACCGTTGCAAATCCAGCAACGGACTCCGGCCCGCCAAGCGGCATGATCCAGCAGTTCCTTAAAGACCGCAAAGCCAAGGTCCATTGGCCCAAATTAAAACTGACCGGGTTTGGTATTCTATCGGATGGAAACAATGGTTTTGCCATGATTAATGGCAAACAATACCAAGTGGGCCAGTATATCGACGATGTGCTGCTGTTAGCGGTCCGCACAGACGATGTACTGGTGGAACTCTCTGGAGAAACCAAGGTGCTCTCGATGAATATTAGACACTAAGCCACAGCCTTCCATATCGCACGGAGATTCCCAAGAGCCGCATCATAATCGCCGGGCTCCATCAAAAATCCATGGCAACGATGCCCGGACGCTTGCTCCACCTTATCCATCAGCACGCGGTTGAATGGATTTAACATTCCGATCAACAGATCATTTCCCATAAAATCAAAAGGTAATGCCCCCTCGTGCGCGGGATAATCTAAGGAAATTGACATCGCCGCCTGCGGATCAATCTCAAAACTATCGAGCGAGATAAAAGGCATTCCCGAGCGGCTAGCAGCATGCAACATGACCTGCGACATATTTGAGAATCCCTGATCCTTGAGCACATGCAATACACTATTAGGAACCTCAAGGTCTTTGGTCGACACGGCGGTTAAATCCTGCAGCACCATTGAATATTCTTCTTGAGATAATTGTTTCTCTTCATAGAGCCGCCACGCCAGAGCCAACTCTTCGCTGAGATCAACCTCCGCCCCCCGCCCATCATCGACCGAATGAATCGGGCAAGACGATTGATCCTCTTCTTCATTCAATCGGTGCTTACTCAGCAAGATTTCCACACGCTTCTTTTGCTCGATGGCTTCTGCGGCATGGTTTGTCGAAAAATTTGAAAGCTCGCGTTGAAGATATTCGAGCAATGGCAATTCAGGGGGAGTCATCTCCACGGCAACCCCGATTATGCGAATGAGATAGTCAAATGCCCGCTGCTCATTTCCATTTTTTAAATGGGCGGTATATAATGCGTTAAGCGCATCCACTTCCTGAGGCATCACCTCAAGAATCTGCTCCAGCATAGCGATCGTATTCGATAAATTCTGGTCAAACTCCGGCATTCTAAACTCCTTTATGATTTCAACGTCTAGTATTAAGCAGAATACAGGCCAGAATCATTCTTCTAAAAAAGTTGCCAAATTAGTCGCGGATATACGAGGAGGCTCCTCCGACACAGATCAATGGAACCGGACCCTACTGGGGAAGCAATGCAAAAAATAAGGTTCCCCCAGATCCGCCAAAAATACGACATCTATTGGCTAGATCCCCTTTTCTTAATTTATACTTCTATGGTGGAGGATTCAATGGGGTCCTTCATGGCCTGCCTGAGTTCGAAGTAAGATTCTCCAGCCTCTTCCAATCCACCCACCGATCCGCTTCTTCTACCCACAAACTGGATTGATTTTCCAGTCCGGCATGAAGAATGCTTTACAAGAACCCACAGCTAACGATTTTACCAGATGGAATACGCATGATGAATCACTCAAAAAACCTACTAGATTGCTTAAAGCAGATTCGCCCCATTGAAGCGGATCTTTACAAAGAAGCAGAACGTGAAGCGGAGCAAACGAATACGCCGCTGGAACAGCTCCTGGTTCAGCAGGGGATTGTTTCCGATCTCGATCTCGTCCTTGCCACCGCAGACTACCTTGATATCCGCCCCATTTCCCTGAACGGTTTTAAGCCCAACTCAGCACTTATTGAGCTCATGGAAAAAGAACAGTGGATGGAGTTGAAAGCCATTCCTGTCGCAAAACTGGGAACCACTCTCACGGTCGCAATGGCCGATCCGTTCGATCTGGCCTCTCGCGAGACCATCGCCTCTGCCACCCAACTCGATCTGGTTCCGGTTATTGCCCTAGCATGTGAAATCCTCCGTTGCACTCAATCCGCCAACACGGAACCGGAACATGGCTTGGAAGAAATTCTCAAAAACATGGCCGATGAAAGCGTGGTGGAGCTGGGCCAAGAAGAATTAGAAGACAGCAACTTAGAGGACATGATGGAAGATGCCGAAGAAGCACCGGTGATTCGGATCGTGAACTCCATTCTTATTGAGGCCCTACGCAACGGGGCATCAGATATTCATATTGAACCCATGGAAAAATCAGTCCGATTACGAAATCGAATCGATGGCGTTCTTTACGAATCTCCCAGCCCGCCTAAAAACTTACAAAATGCGATCACGTCACGCCTCAAAATCATGTCGCAACTAGACATTGCCGAACGCCGGGTCCCTCAGGATGGACGCTTCAAAATTAAGGCCCTCGGCAAAGAAGTCGATGTTCGCATGAGCATACTACCGACCGTGCATGGCGAAAAAGTTGTAATGCGTATTTTGGATAAAAGCGCTCTGGTTCCCAACCTCAAGGCTCTGAATCTTGATCAGCGATCGTTGGACAACTTTGAATATGCGCTTTCTCAACCGTACGGAATGATTCTCGTTACCGGACCCACGGGTAGCGGAAAAACCACCACGCTGTACTCGGCATTGCAGGAATTAAATGTCGTCGGAACCAACATCATCACCACCGAAAACCCAGTGGAATACCAACTTGAAGGCATCAATCAGGTACAAATCAACTCCAAAGTTGGCCTCACCTTTGCGGCAGCCCTTCGTTCCATTCTTCGTCAGGATCCCGATGTGGTGATGGTTGGAGAAATCCGCGATGCTGAGACCGCAACCATTGCCGTTGAAGCGGCACTGACCGGACATTTGGTTTTAAGCACCCTGCATACCAATGATGCCGCCGGTGCCATTGCTCGCCTGATTGATATGGGCGTTGAGCCCTTCATGCTTTCCTCATCGCTTCTGCTTACTCAAGCACAGCGCCTTTACCGCAAGCTTTGTCCTGTTTGCAAAAAAGAAACCGATTTCCCAAAAGAAATTCTAGAACGAAGCCGGATCGATCCGAACCTAATGGACGGGGTTCAATTCTATGAGAAAAATGGGTGCCCAAAATGCAATGGCATTGGATACAAAGGCCGGGGCGGCGTTATGGAAATTCTACTGGTCGACGACGTAATTCGCCGCACCATTCTCAACAATAATGAGGCGGATGCCATCAAACGCATTGCCATTGAAAATGGCATGCGGACCCTGCGCGAAGCCGGACTCGACCGAGTTCGCGAAGGCCTCACCTCCATCGAAGAAATTCTACGCGTAACGAGCGAACATTAAGGGCCAAACTATGCTGAAAAATATAAATAAAGCAAAAGGGAGCCTCCCCATCGTCCGAGGTGCGCGCAAGATTCGTCTAAAAGAGCTTTCTGTATTCACCCGACAAGTTGCGGCCATGCTCTCCGCCGGCATGCCCTTGGTACAAACACTCTCGGCCATGGAATCTCAGACGGCCAACAAAAATTTTAAAGAGGTCATTTTAGGCGTTCGCAGCCGAGTGGAAGGCGGCGCCATGTATTCTGAAGCACTTGCCTTCTATCCCACCATTTTTGATGAGCTTTACATCAGCATGATGCGCGCGGGAGAAGTCGGAGGCATCCTGCCCGACACGTGCGCCCGCGTGGCTGATTTTCTTGAATCCAGCAATAAACTTCGCGCAAAAGTGAAATCCGCCATGATGTATCCTGCGGTGGTAATGATCGTTTCCATTGCGCTATCCACCGCGCTAATTATGTTTATTGTGCCCGTTTTTGCCGAAATGTTCTCCGGTTTTGGGGCCGAACTCCCCGGACTAACCCAGGCCCTCCTCGACTTCAGCAACCTGCTGACCGCGTATTGGTATATTGCACTGGGTCTGATAATCGGACTCATTTATCTCTTTAAACGCATTAACAATACCGATAAGGGCCGATATAAGATCGATGAATTCAAACTGCGTTTTCCAATCCTTGGAGAACTCGCCATCAAAGTGGCCATCAGTCGCTTTGCATCCACGTTTGCACAACTACTCCATAGTGGCGTGCAGATTATTGAATCGCTCGAAATTGTCGGACTGGCCACCGGCAACCGAGTCATCGGCGACTCCCTTCTAGATGCAATAAAAATTATTGAAGAAGGCCATCCCCTCTCTACAGCACTGGAGCCCAATAAATTTTATCCCCGCATGCTCGTGCACATGCTTTCCGCCGGAGAGAAAACCGGTCAGGTAGACGAGATGATGGACAAGGTGGCCGAGTTTTATGAATCTGAAGTTGAAACCATGGTGAACGGCCTCACCTCCATGATTGAACCCCTGCTCATGGTATTCATCGGCGGAATCATCGGCACCATTGTGGTGGCCATGTTCCTTCCCATCTTTAAAATGAGCGAAGTGGTCATGTAATGCAGCGGCCGAACATGGAAGAAGTCGATAGTACCAAAGTCCACTCCGTAGGGATTAAACCCCGGTCGATCGGGCAAAACAGCTCCTAACCTTCAGCCCTCATCACCGACGATCCGCATTCATTCCGTTCCATCAAAACCAGGCGTCCAAGCCCCCGTTTCCGATTGGCTTCTGAACCGTATGCAAGGCCTCAACCGAAAATAACTTTTTAACCCCGAAGAAGACCCCTCAAGACAAGGAGACGATCGCTACGTAAATTTAGCCAACACGGCAAAGTTCTCCCCGTCCGAGCCGCCATCATTAAGCTTGACTCTATTCGCAAAAATAAGAGTTATAGACCCTCTGAACCCAGTAGGGAGAGGTTACCAAGATGGCTAAAATACTGATTGCGGATGATGATCCGACGATACTTAGTTTATTAAATAAAATTCTTCTTTCAAAAGGCTACGAAGTTAAACTTGCGGAACACGGGGGCGTTGCTGAAAAGCTCCTCAAATCGGAGCCCTTCGACTTATTGATTTCCGACATCAAAATGGAGCCGGTCGACGGCATGCAGCTCCTTAAAAAAACACGCCAACTCCGCCCCCATGTAGGCGTGATTATGCTCACCGCTTATGCCACGGTAGCCACTGCGGTAGAGGCCATGAAAGACGGGGCCTTCGACTACATCCCCAAGCCATTTAAAATCGACGAACTGCTCGAAACGGTAAAGCGAGCCCTCGAGTACCAGCAGTCGATTTCAGATCAAACCACCAGCGACACCCACATTGAAACAACGAAATATTTCGGAAACATTGTTGCCGAAAGCGAGCAGATGATCAACGTCTGTGAAATGATCAAACGGGTCGCCCCAACCAAAACGACCATCATGATTACCGGAGAAAGCGGTACCGGCAAAGAAATTGTTGCCGAAGCCATTCACAGCTTCAGCACCCGCTCAGAGGGTCCGTTCCTGCCCGTCAACTGTGCGGCGCTTCCGGAAACCCTAATTGAATCTGAACTTTTCGGGCATACCAAAGGAGCCTTCACGGGGGCCAATGCCGAAAAAATGGGGCTGTTCGAGGCGGCCAATGGCGGAACAATTTTTCTAGACGAAATCAACTCCATTCCCCATAGCCTGCAGTCCAAACTCCTCCGCGTCATTCAGAATAAAAAGGTGCGTAAAGTCGGCGGAACCCATGAATTCGATGTGGATGTGCGTATTCTAGCGGCCTCCAATCGCAACCTAGAAAATATGGTCCAAGAAGGTACCTTTCGCGAAGACCTATACTACCGGCTCTGTGTCATATCCATCGATATCCCCCCGCTGAAAACCCGCCCAGAAGATATCCTTCCACTGGCCCAGCATTTCATTGGACTCGAGCTGGAGCCCGGAGAACCCTTTCCAGCCATAGACCATGCCGTACTCTCCATTCTTAAAAACTACACATGGCCGGGCAATGTCCGAGAATTACAAAATGTAGTGCAGCACTGCCTGACCTTCCTCCTCGACAGCAAAATCACGAAAGAAACGCTGCCAGCAAAACTGATTGTTTCCTACGAAGAAAATCCCAACGTTCAAAACTCCGCACTCACGAGTGAGTTTGAACAAGGAAAATCGTTGAAAGCATTCCTCCGCGCCAAGGAAAAAGAATACCTAAAAATAGTCATCGATACCTTAGGTGGCGACAAGGTGGCCGCGGCAAAAGAGCTCGATATCAGCCTCGCCACGCTCTACCGAAAATTTCCGGAAGAATAGCTGAACACAACAACGTTCCAATCCTTGGAAGGCCAAACAACCGGCCTTTCACGTTGACGCGTCTCAGAGGTCGGTATTGCCTCGCTAAGGCAGACCCTCTCTTTCATACAGCGGGCCTTGGCCCTCAACTCCAACCCAACACCATCTCAGCATAACTCCGCGATGCTTCGGCCCGATGGGCTCTTATACGAGACGGTACTTGGTTTTCATTTCAGCCACAGGATATGATAGAGCGTTCTTTCTTCTGAAAACAATTGATGATTCTCAATTGGGCCAGCCGCGCAACACGCTTAAACGTGATGAAGCGACTTTAATTTTCCTCCCCCTTCTAGTTGCCCATTTCACACCGCATCAACTTCAGATGGAGCCCCCGGAGTCAACATCTACCCTGCTAGAACGCCATTCTCGTATTTGCGACAAACTTGGCAACTGAATTTCTCAGGATAACGCGCCCCAATTTAAAGGGGGGCCTTTTTTGTACAAAGCGGACTCTAGCCCGCGATCAAACAACCAGTACATCCCCGAAAATCCCTCCCTTCAGCAGCAGAACCCTTCTCTGATCTGCAAAAAGAACGCCCTATTTCAATGAAAAATGCGGCCCTCTCATTTTTGAATGAGAACAAAACTAAAATTTTAACAACCTCAATACAAAGCTATTACGAGATAAAATACGAGTAACCACCTGCTACATATCACGCTAAACCAAGAGTTGGCACGGGATCCGCTATATTTGATCCGTCTTTACGACCCATCGAGGTGATCTCGAAACGGATTACTTGTAAATGAAAATAATTGGAGAACATATCACCATGAAAAAAATGAATAAAAAAGGATTCACCCTCGTAGAAATCATGATCGTTGTGGCCATCATCGGTCTGCTCGCAGCCATCGCAATCCCGTCCTTCCAGAAAGCTCGTGCTAGCTCCATCGAAAAAGCATTTCAGAATAATGTTCGCATTGTGGATTCTGCGGTACAGCAGTATGCCATGGACGAGGGAAAATCTACGGGAACAGTCTCCCTTGATGATCTGGAAGAGTACCTTAAAGGAGGCAAAGAAAGCCTCACAGTTGGAGATGTTAACGTATCGACCACTGCCTCGTTTGACATTGAAGAAGATGTCACAAAAGCAGACGTATACGGCGACTCCTAGACCCATCAAGGGTTAAGAAGAACAAACAACCTCGGCATATGGCCGAGATTGTTTTTTGTATACGTATAAGAGAGCACGCGTCTGAATTCCAGCCTAAGCTTCAGGACAAACTCCCCAGTGAGAGTCAAATATCTATTTTATCTGTCCCTAAGTGCATTGATTGTTCGCGTTCTCTATTTCTTCCAGCAGCTGGGATCGCCTTTTTTTGCAAGGCCATTACTTGATCAGCACTATTATGATTTATGTGCCCGGCAACTGGCGGGTCATGGCGGTGATTTCATAGACGGCTTCCGGCCTCTGCTCTACCCCCTATTTCTTTCGTTATTTTATCGAATTGCTCCTGATTCGGGCCTTCTACTTTCTCTTTTTTCTCAATGGGCCATGGGGATTGGGATAACCGTATTGGTTGCGACATTAACCATGCAGCTTTTTAGAAATACCGCCGCAGGAATTACCGCGGGGTTACTCTATTGCTTGAGTGCTCCCCCGCTCTACTTTGAAGCGCAACTCCTCATCACCACGCTGTTCTCTTTTTTACTCCTTCTACTGAGCTTTGTTATTTTCCACGCAGTGGAAAATTATAGGACTTCTCGAGAAAAACAGCTCTGGCTCGTAGCGGGCATCCTGTTAGCACTGGCGGCACAGGCTCGGCCGAATGCCCTGCCGCTCCTTCTATTTTTTCCCGCACTCACCCTCCTCCGCCTCCTTAAAGACAAAATTGCCCCCTCCTCCTTCGCTCCCCTGCTGGCCCTCCCCGGCCTCCTATGTGTTCAGCTGATTTTCGGTGCGATTAATGCGACATACCATGGCGAATTTTCTCTGATAACTCAAGCTGGTGGTATTAACTTTTATCTCGGCAATGCTCAAAAATCAGATGGTATGATTCCGCGCCAAGACCGACACGTGATCTATTCTGGGGAATATCGCGACTCTATTCAAGTGATGGCGGAGCAGGGGTATCGCGAAACAACCGGAAAATCCGGAGAAATTACTCAACAAGAGATTTCCAACCACTGGAAACAGAAAGCGATAACAGAGATTCAAGCGAATCCCACGCGTTGGTTGCATCTGATGGCCAAAAAATCTTGGTTGTTGCTCTGGAATCATGAGGTTCCGAACAATCGCAGCTTTTCCTTCGCTTCCACCCACGACACTCCACTGCTCCGCGCTCTTCCCGTTCGGTGGTGGCTTCTGCTCACGCTCTTTCCTTGGGGCATTGCGGCACTGAAACAGCGAAAGGCTCGAGAACAAATCCTATGGATCTTTTCATTCATTTTTATTTTCTCAGGAACTATCGTTCTTTTCTTTGTGAATAGCCGCTTCCGCATCCCTCTCTGGCCGCTGATGGCTGTGATAGCTGGAGGAGGAGCCGGTTTTCTCTGGACCTCTATTCGAACACGAATGCTCCCCAAAATACCCGTGGCCGTCAGCCTTCTCCTTCTGCCCTTATCGTTGATCAACTGCTTTGGCATCCCTCCCGATCCGATAGAAAATGATCTTTCGATGCGCGCCTCGGCCTACTACGACCGAGGGCAATATCAGGCGGCCCTCAAAGATATTTTCCAATGTCTGGACCGTGCTCCCCAAAACCCACGCTATCATTTTATGCTTGGAAACATCCTCTTGGCCTCCGAAGAATTTACCGCCGCTGAAATGGCTTATCGCCATGCAATTATACTGAATGACCAAGACCCGATGTTCTTCAACAATCTCGGCATCGCACGCGAGAGCACAGGGAACTTATCCGCGGCAAAACACGCTTATACAAGGGCCTCAACACTCCAACCAAGCCATCAAGGAGCGCGGATCAACCTGCTGTTGTTATCCATTCGAACCGGATCCATAGATGCGGCAAAAGAACAACTCACCCTCCTGCTGAACGAATACCCCAATCATCCGACCCTCTTATGTGCGAAGGCGATCATCCGATATAAGGAAACAGGTGACCCGTCCGCATTAGAACACGCCCGACAACTCAATGTTCCGCTCGCCGAGCAGTTGAAATAAGAAAATTACTTTCGAGCGACCATCCAAATTGAAAAAGCAATCGCCAGATGCATCGAGGGCTGCGCATGGTAGAAAATTCCATCCACTAAACTATGTAATCCCAGCGAGAGAATCATGCCTAAAGCCGCCAGGACTGGAATAGTCATTTTTCCAGATGAAGGAAATAGGTGAGCTTTCACTCCAACAAAAAATCCGTATCCAATACCGCTCAGGAAAAGAAGCGTCCCAACCATTCCCCACTCTGCTAGAAACTGAAAAATTAGATTATGCGGCTGAAAACCAAACGTCCGGTTCGGCATAAAACAATAGCCTTGCGAACCCAAACCCAATAGCCAGGCCTTGTTCTTCCCCAAAGTTTCTACCACACAATTACATAGCTTAATTCGCCCGGTCGTTAACTGATACGGATCCCCTCCAGCGGCAATGGTTCGTTCGGTTGCATGAAAAATTCCATTCCAATAGAAGACCGCAAATAACTCGGCGAGAATGATGCCGCCCAGAATAAAAATAGCGGTCGTAATCAGATAGCGTCCAACAAGCTGTTTCTTCACGTTCAAAACAACCGCAATCATTATACTGGCAAAAATAGCGGATAGAATAGATCCTCGTCCTCCGCACCAAAACATCAGCCCCCATACCGCAAAACCGATCAAGCCCAAGATCACCCGTTTAAATTTTGATTTAATTTTTTCAGTAAAAATAGGAGCAAGCGCAACCGAGCCCGCTGCTACAAGAAAACCAGTGATCCGAATATGCGCATTAAATGGAGGATGCCTAAACCACTGCTTACTATCTGGACCCAATGGATTCTCAAGGGCGAACCATGCCCCGACAAAACCAAATGCCAAGATGCAAACCGATGCCGCAAGCGAGATAAAAACCGGCATGACGGATCCTTTGTACACCGAGAAAAAGCCATACAAACACAAAAAGAAAAACACATGAAATAGGCTCTGGAAATAACGCTGAACAGCAAACCATTCCATCATCAGTCCATACGGCGAACAGATGAGCGACAGCGTAATACTGCAAAACCAAAGTATGATGAGCCAGAATCCAACCGACTTCACCGTAAAAATTTGCATAGCCCCTCCTCTACAAATTCTCCAAACGGCGAAACTTCCCACAAAGACAGCCTCAAGCCAAAAGATCAGCCAATCATTATAAAATACATTCTGCCCCGTGATAATGGTCGCAAAAAAAGTGACGACACAAAGCAAACTGAAAAGCCAGCCACCTCTTAGAAACGCCGAATCCGACCGTATTAATGCATGCTCCATAAACTCCCGCTCCTCTAACGACCAACTTATACCCACATTACAAAGCACAAACCACGCCATACTTTTCGAAAGCACTCGGTACGTCCGTTTAATTAGGGGGTTAAATCACTCAGAATCTTTTCAGAATAAGCTCCTGATATGTACTGCCGATGCCGTGAAAGAACTCGAGGAAACCGTTTAAAAGTCCGGAGGGGAAAAATTCATTTCAACCGGCCTCTTCCGGCCTCCCTCACCCCATTCACCTCCTGTTCATATTTCGTTGATCCTGACCCTCCATGGCTCGCTCGAAGTCCTGCAACGATCGACCTTCAGCTACCGATGCAGAACTCGGATCGACAGTTATCACGACACCCAGGATCCTCTCGAAAAATAGCTCCGCAACCCCGCAGAAGCTCGGGCGTTTACCCATCTGGACCCTCTTCAAAAGCATGGCCTTTCAGCGCCCCCAATCTTCCGCCAAAAAATGCCTAGACGCGATCCGAACTTGAGGGTAGGTTATGCGCCGTTTTAAGGAAGGCCCATTCAAATGAATACAATCATTAAATTCTTATGTCCCCTCA
>JBAHZU010000042.1:0-5939 GCA_037132875.1 Pontiella sp. | reverse complement strand
GCGGTATGCCGCCGCCTAATTTGCCAAAAAGATCAGCTGTCGAATGTAGAAATCCTCCGCCGTTCGCTGGATGCGCGAAAGAAGGATAAACTACCTGCCTATATTCTTTCGGTGGAGGTGGATCATCGCGGCAAACCGCCCAAGATGATCCCCAATCAGGTTGAAAAAGCACCGACGCCCGCACCATCGCCCGTCTATCCCAAGATCACTCCCTCAATCCATCCCCCGGTCGTCATCGGCGCCGGACCGGCGGGGCTTATGGCGGCACTGACGTTGGCCGAGGCAGGACATAAGCCCCTGCTCATTGAGCGCGGCGCAGAGACCCCCGAACGCGAAGAACACGTGAAGGCCTATTGGAAAACCGGCGCATTGAATCCGGAAAGCAACGTGCTCTATGGCGAAGGCGGAGCCGGCCTTTTTTCCGATGGAAAACTCACGGCACGCTCCAAAGATCGCGCGCGCATTCGACGCTTTTTTGAAACGCTGGTTGCTTGCGGAGCCACCTCCGACATTCTAATTGATGCCATGCCGCATATCGGTTCCGACGATCTGACGCAGATCATTCCTGCCATTCGCAAGCGAATCTGGGAACTGGGCGGGGCCTGTGTGTTTAACTCCAAGCTCGAAAAGCTGCACATTGAAAACGGCGCCGTGCGCGGCATCACCGTGTCCGGCAAAGAAATCCAGACCCCTGCGGTCTTTCTCGCCACCGGCCATAGTGCACGCGATGTGTATGAATTGCTTGCCGAAGCGGGCGTTCCGCTCGAAGCCAAGCCCTTTGCCGTGGGCGTTCGCCTCGAAATTCCGCAGACCGATATTAATGTGGCTCAATATGGAAAATGGTCCGAACTTCCAACCCTTGGAAGTGCCAGCTTCCGGCTGACCCGCAAGGAAGAAAATAATGCGCGCCGCTGCTATAGCTTCTGCATGTGCCCCGGCGGGGAGGTGATTTCCTGTGCATCGTCGGAAGGCCTGATTACGTCCAATGGCATGAGCCTTTCGGCCCGTGCCGAACCCTTTGGAAATGCGGCCATGCTGGTGCCGATTGCTGTTTCCGATTTCCCCGTGGCGGGGAATCCGGCATTGGCTGGCATTGAGTTTCAGCAACGCATGGAGCGCGCCGCGTTTGAAACTGGGGGCGGAAACTATGGATTGCCCGCCGCACGACTCATTGATTTTCTCGACCGTAAAAAAGGCGATCTGCCCGATGCACGCTCCTGCCAGCAAGCCTCTCCCGCCCTCCTGCAGGACATCTTGCCGGAATTTATTTCTCACACTTTGGAATCGGCCATTCCCAACATGCTGAACGAACTCAAGCGGACCCCGATGGAACATGCAATCCTCTATGCCTCCGAAACCCGAAGCTCCAGCCCAGTTCGGGTACTGCGCGACCGCAATGGACAATCGACTGGTGTTAAAGGGCTTTTTCCTTGCGGCGAAGGAGCGGGCTATTCCGGCGGCATCGTCAGTTCGGCACTCGACGGTATGAAACTTGCCGAATATTATGCGCTCTCATGAAAACGCCCGCCTTTATTGTTGATGAAGACCTGATCCGCCAGAACTGCGAGATCCTGGCAACGATCAAGGAACGGACGGGATGCAAAATTCTGTTGGCCCTCAAGGGTTTCGCTCTATGGCCGCTGTTTCCCATGATTGGAAACTATTTGGATGGCGTCTGCGCCAGCTCGCCGTGGGAGGCTCGGTTGGGCCGCGAGGCATTCGGCCAAGAAGTGCATGCGTATGCGGCGGCCTATTCCTCCGCCGATTTTGCGGAGTTGCTTACGCTGTGCGACGGAATTGATTTCAATTCCTTCAGCCAGTTGCAAAAGTTCCAATCGTTGGAAACGGGATCCACCCAACTTGGGTTGCGTATTAATCCAGAATGCTCTACGCAGGATCCGGCGCAATCCATTTATGACCCCTGTGCTCCCCAATCACGTCTGGGCATTCGGCGCAGGGATTTTAAGTTCCAATCCTTGGAAGGAATCTCCGGCTTGCATTTCCATACGCTGTGCGAACAGAATGCCGACGATTTGGCAACCACGCTCCAAGCCGTTGAAGAACAGTTTGGCGACCTCCTGCCTCAGATGGAATGGGTCAACTTTGGCGGTGGACATCATTGCACCCGCGAGGATTACGACCTCGACGTGCTCTGCAAGCTGATCAACGATTTTAAAGCCAAATATAAGGTGCAAGTCATCCTGGAACCCGGCGAAGCGGTGGCCCTGAATGCTGGTGTGCTGGTGGCGAGCGTGCTGGACCTGATCGATAATGAGGGCGCAATTGCAATTCTGGATGTCTCCTGCACCTGCCATCTGCCCGATGTTTTGGAAATGCCGTATCGGCCCGATATTGAGGGGGCAGCCCTCCCGAATGAAAAAAAATACACCTATAAGCTGGCCGGTCTCAGCTGTCTGGCGGGCGATGTGATTGGCGACTATTCGTTTGATACTCCCTTGAAGGTGGGCGACCCACTGATCTTCCAAGACATGGCACACTATTCCATGGTGAAGACCACCTTCTTCAACGGCGTCCAACATCCCGACATTGGAATCAAACGTGGAGACCAAATCGAGATCGTTCGCGCGTTTAATTACGAGGATTATAAATCCAGACTGGCCTAATTCTCAGCCCCGAGACGCCGCATAAAGGAATCACAAAAGACTCTGCGCCTCCGGGTCTCCGTGGTAAAAAAATTTCATATGAAAACATTTCTAGCCTCTGAAATCCCAGACCTGCCAGCAGCAGACTGCCTCTTTCATATTATTCCGGCACCCTATGAAAAGACGGTGTCGTATGGCGGCGGTGCAGCCCAAGGTCCAGCCGCCATTTTGGAGGCCTCCTACCAGCTCGAAGCCTACGACGGGGTCAGTTGCCCCTGCACCAACGGGATCCACACCCACCCCGCGCAAGATTCGTTGGAGCTCATGGAACGCGAAATCGCTGGCGTGCTCAACCAACAGAAGATTCCCGTCATGCTGGGCGGCGAACACACCGTCACCGTGGCCGCGCTCCACGCCTTGAAGGCAACCGGGGAAGCCATTGGAATTATCCAATTCGATGCACATGCGGATTTGCGGGCGGACTATGAAGGCGATGCCTGGAGCCATGCGTGTGCCCTGCATCATGCGGTGGAGATGAACTTTCCACTGTTCCAAATCGGCGTCCGGTCCCTTTCCCTCCCGGAAGTGGAACTGCGGAAGGAAAAAAAAATTCCCTATTTGGACGGCTATGAAATCGGACGCACCGGAATTCCAGACGACTTCCTGCCGGTCGACTTTCCCGAGAAGGTCTACATCACCATCGATGTCGATGGACTGGACCCCGCCATCATGCCCGCCACCGGAACCCCGGAACCGGGTGGATTGGATTGGTTCCAATTGTTCCACTGCTTGGAACAGATCACCGCCGCGAAGACCGTGGTGGGGTTCGATGTGGTTGAACTCGCCCCGATCCCGAACCTCCATGCCCCGGACTTCCTCTGCGCCCGCATGATCTACAACCTGATGGGGCTAATCAGCCGCAAATTGGTTGCGGGAAATGAAATAGGCCAGGGTACCCGATAGCAGATTTCCAAGCGCAATGCCGACCACCAGTCCGGTGAAGCCGAAATGCCGCGCACCGAATAGACTGAGCGGAATAATAAACAGAAAGACGCGGCTTAAATTAATGATCATCACAGGGAGGGGCCTTCCAACCACCGTAAGCATCTGACTCATCCAGTAGCCGATTAGACCACCCGTCATTCCAAAAACAGCAAAAATCAAATAGGTGGTGCTGAGGTGAATCACTTGGGGATCGGGGCTAAACCAACGGGAAATGGGACGGGCAAGAGGAAGCAGCACCAGCAGCGCAATGCCGGCATAGACAAACGAAAATCGGATGCTAATGCGCCGCGTTTCCCTCACGCGATCATGCGCCTTTGCGCCAAAGTTGTGCCCCACGAACGGAACAATCGCAATGCCGTAGGAATAGGCCAAGATGAGCAACAACGATTCAATGCGCGTGCCCGTGGCCATGGCGGCAACCGCTTGCACCCCCCCCACTCCTGCGGCCAGCCGAATGTAAAACCCTTGCGCAATGGGATTGAGCGCCTGCGTGATGGCGGCGGGAATACCCAGCCGAATAATCTCTTTCCACGATTGAAGGGTGGCCGAGAACTGATGCCGCTGCCAGTCGATTAAACCATGTTTAAAGTGCAGGAAGGAAAGCGAGGTGATCATCCCAATGGTCCGCGCAATAATCGTGGCGATCGCCGCCCCCTCCATGCCCATTGCGGGAACGGGGCCCCAACCAAAAATAAGAATGGGATCGAGGATCACGTTGAGCACGGCAACAACACACATGACCACCGTGGGGCGGATCACATCGCCCGCCGCACGCAGGCAACCATCGGAAACCGGCGGCATGATGGCGGCAATGGCGCCAATATACCAAATGTTCATATAATCGAGCGTCAGTTCCAGCACCCGACCTTCGGCACCGAGCATCCGAAAAAGCGGTTCCATCGTGAACAACCCAATCAGGCTCACGAGTAAGGTTCCGGCCATCGTCAGCACGAGCCCGTCCGAGACGGTGCGGGCCGCATAGCGCTTATCTCCTGCGCCGAGCGCACGGGAAATAATCGACCCCGCTCCAGAAGAAAAGCCCATGGCAAGCGCCCCAACGATCATAACAATTGCGAACGTGAAGCCCATGGCAGCAAGTTCTTCGGTGCCCAGCTGCGCCACATACCAGGTGTCGGTAAGGTTAAACACCATAATCGCAAGCATACCCCCCATACTCGGGAGGGTGAGACGCGTCAGATGCCCCCCCACGGGCCCTTCAAGTAGCTTACTCATGCAGATAACCTATCCATTTAAATTTAACACCCACCATCCATGCGGTCCCAATGAAGACCAGTCCCCCGTCGCAATGCGACAAAAAGATCAACACGCATGCCCATGACTCCCCCAACGAGTATTTTATACTCAAATTGCAGGGGGGCGATCAAGATCCTGATGAGGGCATCTTTAATGGCGCGACCCAGTATCATTTTAAAATCTAATTTTTAGTATGACCCAAAAAATACCATAGGAATGCGCGTTCCCGCGGATCGGCCCTGCCAGACCCACAAAAAAAGCGCCCCGAAACGGGACGCTTTACAGAATATCAGCAGTTGCTGAGATTACATTTCGCAGGCCAGACCAATCGAACCAACAAAATCTACATCATAACCAGTATCTGTTGCGGTGGAATCAGCAAGCACATCGTCATCACCCTGTCCGATGTATGCAACCGACGCTCCAATACTCCACTTTTCGGAGAGAACGTAACCCACTCCAGCGCTAAGATCATAGTCGCTGAATCCGGATTCCCCATCATCTGGATTTAAAAATCCGAAGCGAGCACCTACTTCTGCACTGAAATCTTCCGTAAATTCAAAGCCGTAGCCCAAAGACAGTTCCGTGTAGGTGGAAGTGCTGATTACACCACCCACACCCTGATAATAGGTCAGCCCAACGGCAATACCTACAATTTCATACCCTGCGCCTAGGCTGAATTCTTCATCCGAAACTCCAGCACCATAGGTGTATTCACCGTATCCGACAAATAGATCCAATCCTTCCACGAAAGCCGGAAGGCTATACGATGCATACCAATCCGTTTCTTGGAATGTGGATGAACTCGCACCCGACGGGGTATAATCTTCAAAGTCATAATTACCCCAAGCGCCGACAGAAACAGCACCATATTCTTCTGGAAGACCAAAATCAGATACTTCGATGCCCGGTTGGAATACGGCACCATCATTCAATGTCACACCACGGAATACATAGGCAGAAGCAAAGTCGAGGGTCGTGCTGACTCCAGCCGTTGCAATGGAAGCCACCAAGCTGGCTGCGAGAGTCGTCGTAATCATTTTCTTCATTTCATTTCTCCTTCAATCGGTCTATCTG
>JBAHZU010000025.1:0-15769 GCA_037132875.1 Pontiella sp. | reverse complement strand
TTTTTAAATGAACATCTTATTTGCAGGGATTCCGGGGTTGGCTGGCGGCTGAATTTATCGGCTGGAAGTTGCGGTGACAGACCGGGCTCAAGGGGCCCCGCTCGCTGCTGACTGGTATGACGAGATATCGCTTCTCCATGGCCGGAGTCGTATCAGAGTCCCTTGGAGCAGTGTCCTCCCCAAAAGGTGGGGGAGCGGAGCGGCCCGGAAGCATTCTGACCCAAGCCATCGCTTTCACGTGGCGGTCCTATGGAGCCATCCGGACGTTCCGCCGCTAAATTAATTTGCCCGCTTCTACCGAATATCAACGACTACTTTTTATTGGGCAGGGGCAGTTCTATTTCATAGATGTCCTGTATGCGTTCGCGCCATTGTCCGAGCGGATTTTCGAGGATGATTGGGCGGCGAATGCCCGGAATCCGAACAAGCATATTTCCGATAAAATTTTAAATTTTGGAGGACGCATTTCCCGCCATGGAGAAACGAGATTATATCGAATGCTATACATGGTTTTCGGCTAGACCGAGTCATCATGCTCTCGGTACGTCGGCTTTGTTTGAAGAAGACGGTTCGCTCATTCGGTTGGGCGAGTTTGATGCATCCGTTTGAACTGATTACTAACAATTAGGGGCTTATTATATGAAACGTTTAAAATATTTGTTCCTGCTACTATGCGCTGCATAGCGCAACCTTTTGAATTTGAGTATGTGGGGGCAGGCGGTTCAAACTGAGGGAATGCATGTTTGGGGATCTCGCCGGTCGATTGGAGCGCACCATAGGTGCTACTCATTGATGGGGAATCCGTGTGTCTCTAATGTGGAACCAGTACTAAGTTCGGTTACGGTAGTTGTTCGCCTATTTTTCGGATTAAAAAATGCTGAGCTTTTCCGTATGCTGCTGATCCTCCCACCCGATTAGCTAGGTTGGATAGAACCTCTATGGATGTTACTCTTAATATCAAATGAGTGGCGTATATTTTTCGGGGGAATGGGTATCGCCTCGTTCTAACCATATTTCAATTAACTCACCCAGGTTTTGAATCGAATTTGTAGGAGAAAAAAATGAAACATTTATTGGCTATTCTGGTGCTCTTTGCCGTCGTTTGCCGTGCGGAGCGGCTGTCTTTTAATGAAGGGTGGGAATTTCGACTTGGAGACCCCCAGGGTGCTGAAAGGATCGCTTATGATGATTCCAATTGGCGCACGCTGGATGTTCCGCACGATTGGAGTATTGAGGGGGAATATCGCAAGAGTAATCCGATGGGAGGTACGGCAGGTTATCTTCCTGCGGGAATCGGGTGGTATCGCAAAACGATTCCGGTTCCCACGGCTTGGAAGGGCAAGCATGTGGAGATTGCCTTCGACGGGGTTTACATGAACAGTACGGTCTGGGCAAACGGTGAAAAATTGGGCACACGGCCCTATGGGTGGAGCTCATTTGTCTATGACATCAGCGATGTGGTGCAGTCTTCGGATTCCATTACGTTTGCGGTGCGGGTGGATAATAAAAAGCAGCCCTCGGCCCGCTGGTACACCGGCAGTGGCATCTATGCCCATACGTGGATCGACGTGAAACAAAAAGTGCATATTCCAACCGCTGGAATTTTTGTTCGGACCGATGGTCATACGGTTGAACTCGATGCCGAAGTTTCAAATACGACGTCCAAGGATTGGAAAGTTTCCGTGAAAACGTCCATCGTTAATGCGGCGGGAAAATTGGTTGAAACCTCTGAAAAGTCTCTTTTTGTTAAAGCGGGTGAAATCGGCGTGGCTGAGCTGAAGCTGAGAGTGAATCGGCCGGAATGGTGGTCGTTAGAATCGCCGGTGCTTTACACCGCCGTCAGTGAAGTCTGGGTGGGCGGGAAACGGGCGGATCGGGTGAAAACGCGTTTTGGTTTTCGAGATATTGAGTGGAAACCAGAAAGTGGCATGTGGCTCAACGGTGAAAATGTGAAGCTACGCGGCGTGTGTAACCATCAAGATGCCGGCGCGTTGGGCGCGGCGGTGCCTGATAAAATTCTACGCTTCCGGATCGAGCAGTTGAAGGCGATGGGCTGCAATGCCATTCGTACATCGCACAATCCGCAGACCCCCATCTTTTACGACATTTGCGACGAAGTGGGCATGCTGGTGATGGATGAGATTTTTGATGGGTGGAAAAAAAAGGCGGCGCATGATTATGGACGCTATCATTTTAACGAATGGTGGCAACGGGATCTGACCGATTGGATCAAGCGCGATCGGAACCACCCGAGTGTGGTGATGTATAGTGTGGGCAATGAAACGCATGGCAAGGTGGGTGAGGAATTGGTGGCACTGTGCCATGAACTGGATCCTACCCGTCCCGTCACCTCGGGCCACTCGAGCTCGGAATATATGGATGTGCTAGGCGCCAATGGGGCCAGCGAATCGGTGGGCTGGTTTGATCGACTTAAAACGGACAAGGTATTCATCGGAACGGAGAATACGCATACGTGGCAGGTGCGGGGGTTTTACCGGACCCAAACGTGGTATCGCGACGGCGGACCTGACGTGAAAAAAGCGGTTCATGAAATTCCGGACCTGACGGCGGTTGAGGTCTTTTCCCACGACTGGACCGATGAGGCGGGGCGGAATCACCGCAAGCAGGTGTTCAATTCAAGTTATGACAATGCAACGGTTCGGACGACGGCCCGGCATAATATTGAACAGCTACGCGATATTCCCCATTTTGCCGGCACCTTCCGCTGGACAGGGTATGATTATATTGGCGAGGCGAGCTATGTGCATGGCGGCTGGCCCTTCAAAGCATTCATGGGCGGGGCTATTGATCTTGCCAATTTTGAGAAGGATTTGTATTACCTTTACCAGAGCCAGTGGACGGATGAACCAATGGTGCACCTGTTGCCGCACTGGACGCACCCGACCTTGAAAGAGGGAACCCTCATTCCTGTGTGGGTCTATTCGAACTGCTCTGAGGTGGAGCTTTTTCTGAACGGAAAGTCGTTGGGGAAAAAGAAGCCGGGGAAGAAGTGGAATGAAATGCAGTGCCAGTGGATGGTGCCGTGGACGGCGGGCGAGTTGAAGGCCGTGGGCATGAAAGGCGGCCGAACGTTAGCAGAGCAAACGGTACGCACTGCGTCGGCACCGGCGCGCATTGGATTGTCAGTCGATGGCGAACCGCTGGCAGTTGATGGAAAAGACCTGGTTCAGGTTCGGGTGACCACGCAGGATGCCACTGGCGCCTTTTATCCCTACGGTGAAAATCGCACCTTTTTCAAGGTGCTCGGTCCGGGCAAGATCCGTGCGCTGGATAATGGAAGTCCGATTGATGTGGAGAAGCACTTCGAGGCGGAAAGTCGGATCGCATTTTACGGGCTGACTCGTGCTTATGTGGAGTCGACCGGTGGGGCGGGAGATATTGCGCTGGTCGCGAGCTGTATTCTCGGAGAGAAGAAGCAGGTCTCTTCGGATTTGGTTCATATCGATACGCAGGTGATTGCATTGCGGGGAGATGCCCCTGCGTTGACTATTGAGGTGTTTTATACGATGGATGGCGCTAAACCCTCTTTGCAGTCAACGCGCTATGCTGGAGCGTTTTCCGTTCCAATGGGCACGGTTGTTAAAGCCCTCGTGGTGGTGAATGGAAAGCCATTCCAAACCTTGGAAGAACGCTTTGCTGCAGATGCAGGATTTGTTTGGGATAGTCAGCCGGTGGCGGCGAATCCGGGAGGCGAACAGGCGGAGGACGCTGCGCTCCGTGGTGCAAAGATTATTGCTAAGGGGAAAGGGTTCCATGGCAAAGGGTTTGCCGATTTTGGGAATAACGCTGGAGCCTATATCGAGTGGTATCAAGAAAATGATGGCGATACCCGGCAGGCCGAGCTGGTGATCCGGTATAGTGGGAACGTTAAAAACCGAGCGGGTCGCTACATGAAGGTGTCGGTAAATGGGCAGGTGGTGAAAGACCGGCTGCTGCTGCCGAATACGAAAAACTGGGGGTCGAGTTGGAAGACGGTGAGTGTACCGATCCAAATCGGGCGGGGTGCCAATACCATTCGCCTCACGACCGTTGAGCGGGGCGGAATGTATATTGATGAAATTTCGATTAAGTAGAACAACGTGGAGAGTCTCAGTATGATGAAGCAGATATTCAGTATTTTCGCTGTGGGGGCTGTGCTATCGGCACAGGCATTCAATAACGATTGGGAAAATGAACGGATGATTGAGAAGGGGAAGATGCCTTCCCGTGCAACGTCCTATTCCTATGTCTCCGTTCAGGATGCTTTGGCAGGCAACCGTGAAAAGGCACGCATGGTTTCGCTGAATGGGGAATGGAAATTTAAGTTTACGCCCGATTCAAAGAATCGGCCGATGGATTTTTATAAACCCGGGTTCGCGGCTTCGGGCTGGGGAACCATTCCGGTTCCTTCAAGCTGGGAGGTGAAGGGCCATGGCCAACCCATCTACACCAATACGAAATATCCTTTCACGGCAAATGAACCATTTATTGACCGGACCAATCCCGTGGGCTCCTACCTGCGCAACTTCGACGTTCCCCCCGATTGGGAAGAGCAACGGATCATCCTCCATTTTGGCGGCGTTTCTTCGGCGTTCTATGTCTGGCTCAACGGGGAACTGGTCGGATACAGCCAAGGTAGCCGTCTGCCCGCAGAATTCGATATTACCTCCAAAATAAAAGCCGGTAAAAATCGGCTGGCCGTGCAAGTTTTTCGGTGGTCGGATGGGTCTTATCTGGAGGATCAGGACATGTGGCGATTGAGCGGAATTCACCGCGAGGTGTTGTTGCTGGCACAGCCAAAGATTGCGCTGAATGATTTCTTCATTAAGGCCTCTGCCGACGGGCATCTTCAGGTGCGTCCGCGTATTCTTTCCGATGAATTGAATAATTCCAAGGGTTGGAACCTTTCGGCCCAGCTGTACGATGCGGAGGGAAAATCGGTACTCGAAAAGCCCATGCAGCACGGTCTACATAAAATCCTGAATGAATTCTCCCCGCAGCGCGATAATGTGAAATTTGCGATGTTGGAGGCCCAAATTCCCCATGTTCGGACTTGGTCGGCAGAAGACCCTTATCTCTACACATTGGTTTTTCAGATCATGAACCAAGAAAACACGTTGGTGGAAACGCGGAGTTGCAAGGTGGGCTTTCGTACCGTGGAGATCAGCGAAAAAGGTGAAGTATTGGTCAATGGGGTTGCCGTCAAGATGATGGGGGTCAATCGTCACGACCATGACCATATTGACGGAAAGGCGCTCAAGCGGGAGGACTATCGCCGCGATGTGGAATTGATGAAGCAATTTAACTTCAATGCGGTCCGCACCTCACATTACCCGAATGATCCCTATTTTTATGAATTGTGCGATGAATATGGAATCTACGTCATGGATGAGGCGAATATTGAGTCGCATGAAATTCGCGGACAACTGGTGAATCGGGCTTCCTGGCACTATGCCATCAACGATCGTGTGATGCGTATGGTGGAGCGCGATAAAAACCATCCGAGCATCATTTCGTGGTCGTTGGGCAATGAATCAGGATACGGCCCAATCCACGCTTCGGCCGCGGCTTGGCTGAAAGATTATGATCCGACCCGCTTTGTTCATTACGAAGGTGCACAGGGCGATCCGACCCTTCCGGGATACCGTCCAAAGGGCGCGTTTTCATCGCAGAATTGGCCGCTGCCAGCCAATCCAAATGATCCAACCTGTGTGGATTGCATCAGCCGGATGTATTCCTCGGTTGCTCAGCTGAAGGCGCTTTCGGAAGCCGAGCACATTAAACGCCCGATCGTGATGTGCGAATATGCCCATGCCATGGGCAACTCGCTCGGTAATATGACGGACTATTGGGACCTAATTCGCTCTAAGCCCAACCTGTTGGGCGGCTATATCTGGGACTGGATTGATCAGGGACTGCTGACCAAAAACAAGGATGGGGTTGACTATTATGCCTATGGCGGTGACTTCGGCGATCAACCCAATAGTGCAAACTTTTGCATGAATGGGGTAATCAACTCCGACCGAACACCCGGGCCGAAAACCTGGGCGTGTAAATATATCTTTCAGCCGGTTGCTTTTGAGGCGGTCGATTTGGATTCGGGAACGATCAAAGTGATCAATCGCTTCAATTTTACCAATCTTAAGAACTATTCGGTGGCGTGGAATCTTTCGGAAGAAGGGGTTGTGGTACAGGAAGGGAACCTGGATGTGATCGATCTGGCCCCGGGCGAAAGTTGCGAAATTAAGGTGCCGTTCAACGTGCTCAAAAACCATTCCGGTCAAGAACAGTGGTTGCGCCTGAGTGTTCATGAAACCTCGGAAAAACCGTGGTGCAAAGCCGGATTTGAAATTGCGAAGGAGCAGTTTCTGGTCAAACCTGGTTCAGGTGCTCCAAGCCGTCTGAACGCGAATGCCCAAGTATTCAGCAAAGAAACCCAGCAGGCCATCGAATTCAAGGGCAATGGATTTTCTGCCCAGGTGGATAAGGCCAGTGGCCGACTCACGAGCTACATCGTTCAGGGCGAGGAATGGATCCGGAGTCCGCTTCGTCCGGCCTTTTGGCGTCCACAAACCGACAACGATGCACGGGGCGGAAGCACCCATAAGCGGATGAAACATTGGAAGGATATTGACGGAAAACTCGTTACGGAATCGGTTGAACTGGAAAAACCGAACCGCGTTGTGGTGAAAAAAAGTGCCGAAAAAACAGCGCTGACCCTCATTTATACCTTTGGTGAAAATGGGGAGGTGGACGTGGCGGCTGAACTGGAGGCCGATCCTTCGTTGCCTCCGATGCCCCGGCTTGGTTTTACCTTGGGTGTATCTGGCGGGTTCGATCAAACACGCTATTTTGGAAAAGGGCCCTGGGAAAACTATTTCGACCGCAACGCCGGTGCTGAAGTTGGGCTGTATCAGCGTCCGACCTCGGAGATGTATTTTGAATATGCCAAACCGCAGGAAAATGGCCACCGTACCGAAACCCGTTGGCTGGAACTCTCTGGGAAAGCCGGTCGGTTGCGGATTGATGGCGCTGAGCCGTTCGGCTTTTCGTTGTGGCCGTGGTCGTATGAAAACCTATCTGCCGCAAAACATCCGTACGATCTGGTGGAGCAGGGCTTCTATACCCTGAATATCGATCATAAACACATGGGCGTTGGCGGGACAGATTCTTGGTCGATCAAAGCGCTTCCGCTGGAGCACTATCAGGTTCCATCCGGAACCTATCAATGGTCCTTCAGAATGACGCCGCTGAACTAAGCGTCTGACTTCAGCCCGGCGCTGTTGGGCTATCTGGGGCGGACGAGCAGATAGACCGCGCCGAGAAATAGAAGGAGAGCCAGGAGGAGCTTCATTTGGAAGCTCCTCTTTGCGGTTTTATGGTGGAAGAACATCATGCCCAGCAGGATGCCTGGAAAGCCCCCTAGCAGGGTTGGGGCAATTAGTTGTGCTTCGGGAATGCGGCTTTTCCGTTGAACGGCCCGCCCCTTATCGATGGCCATCTGAATCAAGCCGATCAGATTGGCGGCTAGTGCGATATAGAGATAAAAATGCATGGGTTAATGTGCCGGATTTTGGGGACGGAATGAACGCCATTCGTTGGGGCGAAAAAAAGGGCGCACTGCAGGTGTGCGCCTTTTAAGGGGAATGATCTTCCACGGGTTGGACGTGATCCTATTCGGGTTATACGTGTGTTTTATGCCGAACAATTTCGGCTTCGACCATGTAGATGACATCCTCAGCAATATTAGAGGCGTGGTCGCCAATGCGTTCGAGCCGGTGGGTGATGGCCAATAGGGTAATCAACGATTCGGCGTGTTCGGGTTCGCGCTGCAGGGCCTGCACAATTTCATTCTTCATCTCGGCTTTCATGGAATCGATTTCTAGATCGTCTTGAATGACTTCGCGAGCGAGATAGGAATCGATCGTGATGAGCGAATCGAGACTTTTTCGAACAATGGTTTTGACCAGATAGGTCATCTGATACAGATCGAGCGGAATCTTGGGTTTGGGAGACTGATTAATGTGGATGCCATTTTTGGCAATATCGGCGGCGAGGTCGCCAATACGTTCGAGGTCGCTGGTCATTTTCATTACGCTGATAATAAAGCGTAGATCAATGGCAACCGGCTGATACAGGGCGAGGGCTTTCAGGCACTCTTCTTCCACTTCCAGTTCAAGCACATCAATTTGATTATCGGTTTCAATGACTTGTTTGGCCAATTCGATCTCATTTTCGAGAAAGGATTTAACGGATAATTCAAGATTCTCATCCACACGAGCACTGAGTGTGTAGATCATTTTCTTGAGACGATTGAGTTCTTTTTCTAGATGTTTTGCCATGATTGCTCCTTTGCAGACTAGTTGATGAGGCGTGAATTCTACGCATCACATCTCTCTCATCAGATCGCTCTATCCAAATCTTCCCGTAATGTAGTTTTCGGTTTGCGCATTTTCCGGGTTGGTGAATAATTGTTTGGTACGGCCGAATTCAACCAAGACCCCTTCATACATAAACGCGGTAAGGTCGGAAACACGCGCAGCCTGTTGCATATTATGCGTTACAATGATGATGGTGTAGTTTTTGCGAAGCTCGCCGATCAGGTCTTCAATTTTTGCGGTCGCTTTGGGGTCCAGCGCGGAGGTGGGTTCGTCCATCAACAAGATTTCGGGTTTAATGGCCAGCGCACGGGCAATGCAAAGCCGCTGCTGTTGGCCGCCGGACATGCTGAGGGCGTTGTCTTGAAGACGGTCTTTCACTTCGTCCCAGATCGCGGCCTTTCGTAGGCTCCCTTCAATGATGCCGGCCAGCTCCTGTTTATTTTTAATCCCCATTAATCGCGGCCCATAGGCAACGTTGTCGAAGATGGATTTTGGAAAGACATTGGGCTTTTGGAAAACCATGCCAACCCGGGCGCGCAGCATGACCACATCGATGTTCTTTGCGTAGATATTATGCCCATCAAAAATCATTTCACCCTTGGCATGGGTGGAAGGGATCAGATCGTTCATGCGGTTAATGGAGCGCAAGAGGGTGCTCTTGCCACATCCGGACGGGCCGATCATTGCGGTAACCTTGCGTTTCGGAATCTTCATGTTGACGTTCCGTACGGCTTCAAAGTCGCCATAGTAAAGGGAGAAGTCTTTGGCTTCAATATGGGTTTCGTGGGTTTCGTGGGTGTTATCGTGTTCCGCAAAGGTATCGATTTTTTTCAGGGTAATTTCTTCGGTCATACTAGCCTCTCAATTTCTTGGAAATATGTGCGCGCATCAAAATGGCAAATAGGTTGAGCAGGAGCACGATGGCCACCAGCGTGAGTACCATACCGTATTGGACGTGGCGGATTTCGTCGACTGCTTCGTGCTCGGTGCACAGGTTATAAATGTTCCAGGGCAGGGCTGGGCTCGGCTGGCTCAGCGTTTCCCAAATTTTAAGCGGTGCCCCGATGCTCACGGCGGCGGTAAAGATGATCGGTGCGGTTTCTCCGGCCGCTCGGCCCATGGAAATGACGATGCCCGTTAAAATGCCGGGTAGGGCGGCCGGAAGAATAACGGTCATTACGGTGTGCCATCGCCCGGCTCCGAGTCCGAGTGCGGCTTCTTTATACGCTTGCGGTACGGCAAGAATGGCTTCTTCCGAGGAGCGGATAATGGTGGGCAACACCAAGAGGGAAAGAGTTAACGATCCGGCCAACACACTTTTAGAGTCGGACACCTGAATCGTATTCAAAAAGAAGGCGAGGCCAAAGAGGCCAAAAACAATGCTGGGAACGCCGGCCAGTGTACTAATGCAAATCCGGAGGAAGCTGACTAACTGGCCGTCCTTTGAATATTCACACAGATAAATGGCTGCAATCACGCCCATGGGGATGGCGAAAATCATGGCCCCCAGTGTGAGATAGAGGGTGCCGAGTACTTCCGGCCAGATGCCCCCGAAGATATGCGAATCTTTGGATTTGTCGGTGATAAATTGGGGGTAAAACGTGACCTTTGGTTGCAGCATATCTTCAATGTGGTCTTCCACATATTGGAAGAAAGGTTCGAGTGAGGTCTGGGTGAACTGCTGCACACGCGGGGTTTCAATGAGCACGCCCATAACCTCGGGATTGGAGTAATCCCACGCCTCGGTATAAAGCACTTCATGCAGTTTAACCAAGGTGCGATCCCAGCGGGTTTGTCCATATTGTTGGCGCAATAGAACGGGTTTTTTCTGACCCGGCATGGGGCCAAATAGGTCTTTAACGGCATCAATCAAGTTGTCGTAGGGTTCCTGATGCGTTTCGGCCAAGTCCCGCACCTGTTGCTTGAGGGCTTTCGCCTCATCTTTCAGCCGGTCTTCTTCTGCTTCGAGCAAGGTGATTTTTTCGGCACTTCCGCCTTCTCTTTTCAGGGTGCGGGCTTGGGCTTTAAATACCTTGGCCTGGTCTTTTTTGGTGCTTTCCAGCTCTTTTAACGATTGTTCCAGCGTGGCGGTTTCTGTTGCGAACGCGTTGAGCATCGCATACATAGGGGCTCGGGCTGCTTCGATCTGCTCGGACTCGCGGTTGAATTTTTCCGGGTTGCCGCGGTTGAACTGTTCGATCATGACTCGCCGGTGTTCAATGGTGCCTTTAAAAATGAAGGCCTTTGAACCTCGCCAGATAATGGGGGTCAGGATGAGCAAGAGGGCAATGCCCATGACTGCAATGGAAATGAGTCCGAGGCCGGAGAAGGCTTTGTCGAGCAGTTTTCTAGTTTCTAAACGCATGCTTATTTACCGAGTTTTTTGCGCGAACGCTTAACAATGATTTCGCTGGCCAGATTCATGATAAATGAGAAGGCGAGCAGGCAGAAGGCCATGGCAAAGAGGACGTGAAAGCGGGAAGAACCGGTCACATGGTCGGCTTCGCCCATATCGCCAGCAATGGTGGCGGTGAGGGTGCGGATGGGTTGGAGCATATTGTACCACGGGTCTGGAATGCGGGCGGCATTGCCGGAGGCCATCCAGACCACCATGGTTTCGCCAATGGCACGCATGACCCCGAGGATGACAGCTGCAAGAATGCCGCTGAGCGAGGCCGGAATGATCGTTTTAATGATGGTTTCGGCGCGGGTGGCCCCCAAGGCATAGGATCCTTCGCGCAGTTCGCGGCCGGCGGCTTGCAAGGCATCTTCAGAAACACTCACAATGGTGGGCAGGGCCATGATGCCTAGGATAATGGAAACGTTCAGCGCATTGGTGCCGGAGCTGATTTCAACGTCGCTGAGTTGGCTGGAAAGGCGATAGAGGAAAAAGAAGGCTGTGCTTCCAAGGATGGGAAAAATGATGGCCGCAGCCGCTTTGGGGCTCATTTTATTGCGGAGCTTATCGGTGATTAAATCGCCCATCACCACCACGAATAGGGCAATGATTGGGCCGAGCACAATCCAAACGCCCGCCGAAAGAATGGCTCCGCCGTGGTTCTGCAGCAGCGGGGCAAAGACCACCAAGGCAAAGAATCCGTAGGCCACCGAGGGAATGGCTGCGAGGATTTCAATGATGGGTTTAACAATTTGTCGGATATGAAAGGGGAGTAGGTCGCTGAGGCATACCGAGGCAGCAATGCCGAGGGGAACCGCAACCACAACCGCTCCGAGGGTGACCAATGCGGTGCCCATAAAAATGGACAAGGCCCCGAATTCGGCCGGGCTTCCTGATGGATACCAGCTTGCCGTGGTGAAGAACTCTTTAAACCCTTCGAGTTTAAAAAATGGAAGGGCGTCTTTTAAAATAAAATAAAAGATAAAAAATACGGCAAAGGTGGAGAGGGAGGTAATCAACAGGAGGAATCCCCGACCGAGTAGGTTGGTAATTCGCTGATTACGGCTCGCCGCATCACTCATTATTAGGCTTGGATTTTCTTTTTCACTCATAGACACAAAATTCCTTAAGAACGGAACCTATGGTGCGTATGGAATGTTAGCGAATGATTAGCGAGCGATTAATGTTGAGTGAGAGAGGGGCGAAACGTGAAATTGGAACGGGGAAAGGCCCGCTGCTTTAGTCGAGGCAAGCGAGGGCATCTTCGATTAATTCTTCTGACGTGGAGCATCCGCCGTTTGCCTGAGCATAGGATCCCATGCCCATGAGGTAAACCTGCAAGAAACGGGCAATCCGTTTGGGATCTTTGGATGCCTTGAGTTCACCTTGGTCTTTGGCCTGTTTGAGTAAGTCGGTCAGGGCGTCGAAGAAGACATTCATTAAACGTTTGGCTTCATCGAGTATTTCAGCATGTTTTTCGGTCAGTTCGATAATGGTTTTGACGATCATGCAGACTCCGCTGGGGGCCGAGGCCGAGCCTTTATTGCTTCGGAGGATCGTTTTGACGGCCTCCAGTGGGGATGGCGCGGCTTTTGCCATGGCATAAACGCCCGCCATATTTTTTTGGGAGTAGTCCTGTAAGCAGGCAATAAAGAGGCCTTCTTTGCTCCCGAAACCGGCATAGATGCTTCCGGGACGCATATCCAGCACGTCCTGGAGATTGCGCATGGATGTGGCATGGAATCCCTTTTCCCAGAAAAGATGGGTGGCCTTTTCGATTACATCCTGTCGGTCATATTTCATTGGATTTCCATTCGTTCTGTTTTGAAGAAGGATTGAATACATACATTGAACGATCGTTCATGTCGACCTGCAAATGACCAGGGCCCGTGCGGATTGATGGGGGTGCGTTGATGAGGAGCAGGTTAGCGCGGTGGTGCGCAGATGGTGGTTTAATTGGGTTGTTTGGATGCAATCGCGTTTTATACGATGGTTGCATGATGGAAAAACCTGAGCAACAAATCCTTTTAGTGACCTCGCCCCTGAATCCGATGCATCGGTATGTTTGGGATAAACAAGGGAATAAACTGAACCTGCCGGAGGACTGGGATTGCCTCAAGCCGGGCGATGCGGCGGTGACCAAAATGCTGAAGAGCCTGGGGCCCACTTGGACGGCAACCCGAAAGAAGGGGCGCAAAACCTTTTCGGATGGGGTGTGGGCTTCGGCCGATCATATTGCGGAGGCGCGCCGGGCGGTGGCGGAAAAACGGGCGGATCCGGGCTATGTCAAAAAACGGGCGACGGATCTCAAGCGCCGTGAAAAAAAGCAGGCCGACTATGAGGGTCATTTTTATGAAACGCTACTCAGTTGGCTCAATTTTCACCCGCGTTATCAGATGGAGGCCGATAAAATGGCCCAACTCATCTGTGCCCATGCGGTGCCCGTGGGCAGTGGAACGGTGGCCCGAACCGAGCGTATTCCCATTGAGGAACGCGCAGCAGCGGCGGTGATGGCCTGGATGCGGCACGCGACGACGGCCTATGACCAGATGCATATCCCGTTGGTTAAAGGGCGACGCCGGGAAGTGCGGCGCGAGTTGGCGCAACAGTCCCGAAACGTATTGATGGCCTATCGCAAAGGGCTGGATATCGATCCAGACTTTTGTCCGCTGGGCAGGGCGTTGCGGTAGCAAACGCCCCTCCTTCCAACTCTATAGTAACGCCTTTCTTTGAAGATGAACGATTGTTCAAAATAGAGCTTGAACGATCGTTCATGCCGTTCTATAAAGTTCCCATCCAGAGAGAACGCACCGTGCTATTCCGAAAGACAGAAGAACGGGAATGATCATGAAAATGGGATTTGTTCCATCCAATTTGAGACGGGCGGCAGGAATGACCCCGGTTCTGTTCATCGGTGGCGTGCTGTCGCGGAGGACGGAAACATAAGCGAGGCCCGTGTCCTGATCGATCTCATTAGAAAACAGCGATCTAAACATAAGGAATAAAAGAATGAGCATAAACGTAGAAAATAAAGTGGCCCTGGTTACGGGGGCCAATCGTGGAATCGGAAAATCGATTGTGGAATCGTTTTTGAATCATGGCGCCAAAAAAGTTTATTTGGCGGTGCGGAAGGCTGAATCGGCTCAAGCGCTGGAAGAAAAGTATGGCGATAAAGTGGTGACGATGGAGGCTGATGTGACCGATGCGGCCTCGATCCAAAAACTGGCGGAAGTGGCCGCCGATGTGGATATTGTGGTGAACAATGCCGGTGTGCTCATTCCGGCCTCGCCGCTTGCTGAACATGTGGAAGAAGCGTTGAGGCAAGAGATGGAGGTCAATGTGTATGGCCTGTTGCGCGTGGCCAATGCCTTTTCAGAAATCCTGATTCAAAATAAAGGCGCGCTGGTTCAGCTCAACTCCGTGGCTTCCATAAAGAACTTTGCCGACCTCTCGACCTATTCCGCTTCAAAGGCGGCATCCTATTCCATCACGCAGGGCTTGTACTGGAAGCTGAAAGATCAGGGCGTGACCGTCCTGAGTGTTCATCCCGGTCCGATCCTCACCGAGATGGCTGCGACGGCTGGATTTGAGGACGGGGATTCTGTGACGACCGTGTCGGAGGGCATTGTGGACGCGCTTAAGGCCGGTGATTTTCATCTGTTCCCCGATGAGATGGCTCAGCAGATTGAAGGGGCTTATCAGACGTTCTCCGAAAAGATAGTGATGGTCGATTTTTCTGAATAGAGATCGTTTAATGAAAAAGGGATTACTTTTAGTGAACATCTTCCAAAACGGGAGGTCCGAATAGCAAAATACACGGCTTCCGAGGGTTGGAAGGTTTGAATAATAGATGGATTACAATGAATAGGTTGGAACACAATATGAAATATTTGAAACGGATAGGTATAACCGGAATGATTAGTATAACGATGGCCACACAAGGGGCCGGTGCAGCACAACCGGTAGAGAATAATCAAAGCCTGAAGTCGATATTGGATAACAAAAAGAATGGGTTTAATACCAAGGCCCCGGAAAACATAAAGAAAATCTATGCCGAAGGTCTTCAATCCGCAGAAAAAAGTGGCGTGGAGGAGCTGGCAAAACAAGTGGGCGAAATGGCTCCGGATTTTGAGCTGACCAATGCCGAAGGAAAAACGGTTCGTTTAAAGGACTACCTGAAAGATGGACCCGTGGTGCTCACTTGGTATCGCGGTGGATGGTGCCCCTATTGCAATCTAACCCTGCATGCCCTTCAGAAGGAACTGCCCACCTTTAAGGCGCTGGGAGCCACCTTGTTAGCCCTGAGCCCGGAACTGCCAGATCAATCGCTCTCTACCGCCGAGAAGAATGAACTCGAATTTGAAGTTCTCAGCGATATTAACAATACCGTTGCCCGGGAGTATGGGTTGGTTTACCAGCTCACGGATGAGGTGGCCGCGATCTACGAAGATAAGTTTGGCCTGTCGGAGTATAATGGAAACGATTCCAACGAACTTCCGCTCTCCGCGACCTATGTCATCAATCAAGACGGCAAGATCATCTATGCCTTCATCGATTCCGACTATCGCAACCGCGCTGAGCCGTCGGATATTAGTGCTGCTCTCAGAAAATAAATTAGAGTGAAGGGTTGGAATAATTTTTTCCAACCCTTGGAACTTTCACTTCAATGAAGCGGCTTCACTGAACTGCGAAAAAGGATCATGACCCTGGAAGGGGCGGCAAGCCCAACTGATTCAGAAACTCATTATGTTTCGCGGTCATGGTGCGGATGTCTTTTTCGGCCGCTGTGATCGTTTTGTGGGTTTTTCCGAGATCGATAATCGGTTCCGGTTTGGCGGTGCTGACGTAGCGGGTGATGTTGAGGTTATAGTCGTTCTCAACGATTTCATCCATGCCCACACGGCGGCAGTAGCGCTCTTCCTCTGGGGGGCGGTTCATGTAGGTGCTGATGATCTTTTCGATATCGTTTGGCTCGCCATTCTCTCCGATG
>JBAHZU010000022.1:0-6677 GCA_037132875.1 Pontiella sp. | reverse complement strand
GGCGCACCCAAATCACAACTCCCAAAGCCAGTACAATTCCAATGAGCACTGGCCCGGAGATGATCGAAGAGTCCTCCTCAGCATTCCCCAGTTCATCGGCATTAACCCCTTCGAGATCAACCGCTTCATCCGTCCCAAAAGGGGTTGTAAAAGAGGATGTTATCTGCGTATCGATGAGCTCGTTCCCATAGTTCTTCGGTCGAACCATAGTAGATTCAACTGAAACCCCATTCGAATCAGCATCCTCATTCAGAGCAATCATCTCCTCCTGCCATCCTTCGGTCCGATCCATGGATCCAATCTGAATTTCAGAAAAAAAAGGACTTTCTTCCGATTCTTCAACTTCGCCAAATCCTAAGCCAAAGTCCATATTCTCGGTATTACTCGGCGATGAGATATCAGAAAAGCTAATCCTCGCCTGAAAAATTGATATCCCGACTATAAGAATCAAATAATTTATTTTCTTCATCCCCTATGCTCTCCCCCCGATCAATAACCATTAACTTTTAAGTGATATGCAGACTACGAATCAATCTAAATTCAACTTTAATTCGTGAAGAATTCCCGAGATACCCCCAGAACGCGACTTCAGCAAAACAAAAACCCCCTCGAAAAATCTCTATGCCAATAGAGTTCCCTATCATCCGTGTACGATCCATGCGCAGACGAACCACAATCGCGCTCGCGACACCAACCATATCAGCAAGCGACGCTAGAGAAGATCAATTTGTCTCAAATCAGCAACCGGCCGGAACGATTGACGGTGTGCAGGAATGGCCCCGTATTTTTTCAATGCTGCCAAATGTTTTTTTGTACCATAGCCTTTGTGCTGCGCAAATCCATACATCGGAAACTCGGCATCCAGCGCCACCATCATCCGGTCGCGCGTGACCTTGGCAATAATACTGGCCGCAGATATCGAGATGCTTAAAGCATCGCCCTTAACAATTGCCTTGTGTCCACAAGGCAAGCCCTTAACGGGAAGTCCATCTACGAGGGCAAAGTCGGCATTCACCTGAGCTGCCGCCAGCCCCATCGCTTTGTGAGTGGCCCGGAGAATATTAATTTCATCAATTTCTGCAGGGCCAACAATCCCTACCCCGATCTGAACAAATTCAGATTCTTCCAAGGTTTGGAAAAAATGCTCGCGCCACTTTTCACTCATCACTTTAGAATCCGTCAATTTCCCAAAGGTTGAAACCAGCTCTCGTTTAATAAAGCTAGGATCAAAAATTACGGCGCCAGCAACAACGGGCCCGGCCAAGGGCCCACGCCCGGCCTCATCAATTCCGGCTAGACGCAAAAAGACCGACCCCCAAACTTCTTTTTCATAAAGCAGGACGTCGGATTTTGGCATTAAATCGCCTCGGGTCAGATTAGACGCGACGTTCTTTAATACGGGCTTTCTTACCTGCGAGATCGCGCAAGTAGTAGAGTTTCGCACGGCGAACTTTACCATGACGCTCGATCTCGATTAAATCGACGTTCGGGCTGTTCAACGGGAAGATACGCTCCACACCTTCGCCGTAAGAAATACGACGAACAGTGATGGATTCCATAACTCCACCGCCTTTACGTGCAATAACGGTTCCCGTATAAATCTGAACGCGCTCCTTGCCGCCTTCTTTAATCTTGTAGTGTACGCGAATGGTGTCGCCGATAACGAAATCGGGATGACGATCCTGTGTGGCCTGTTCCTGGCTAATTTTTTCTACAGTGTTCATAAAAGTTTCTCACTTCTGGATTTATTCAAAGAGCGCTAGATAATAGCCATCCTGCTCCAACGGTCAAGCGTTGTTTTCGCCATTTTCATTTGAATTCGATAATAAATCGATTCGGCGCTCTTTTGTACGTTTCAACGCCTGCTCATGACGCCATGTTGCAATCTTCCCATGATCCCCTGAAAAAAGGATCTCCGGCACCTTCATCCCCCGGAACTCAGGGGGTCGAGTATATTGTGGAAATTCAAGCATACCTGATGAAAATGATTCATCCTGCGTAGCCACCTCTCCGCCGCCCAACACACCGGGCCTCAAACGAACCACCGCATCAATCACGACCGAAGCAGATAGCACGCCATTGGTTAGCACATAGTCGCCGATGGAAATCTCCTCGTCCACCAGTGCCTCCCGCACCCGATCGTCAATGCCCTCATAATGACCACAAACAAAAATAAGATGATTACACTCATCCGCCAAGCGGCGAGCATCCTCCTGCTTAAATGTTTTCCCCGAGGGGGTCATCAGAACAACACGACTCTTCGGAGTTCTCACCGATTCAATGGCCGCGAATAGCGGCTCGCACTTCATAACCATTCCCGGGCCGCCCCCGAATGGACGATCATCGGTTGTATGATGCTTATCCAATGCAAAATCACGCGGATTGATAACATTAAATTCCACCAGCCCCGCATTCGAGGCTCGCTTCATCATGCTCTCATCCAGAAAGCCCGTTAGCATTCCAGGAAACAACGTGATTACATCAATTGTAAGTGCTTCACTCATTTTTTAACAACTCATAAAAAAAGAGCGGCCATGAGGCTCGCTCCTTTCGTCGCTTCCAGAGAATTGGAAACGCGTTTTAGTCGACCACTTCGAGCATAGCCTTCCGGCCCTGCTTAGCAGCCATCGAGTTCATGATGGTGCGCATGGCCCCCACCGTCTTACCGCTCTTCCCGATAATCTTGCCTACGTCCTTTGCACTGCAACGTAGTTCGAAAATGATGGTCTTCTCGCCGTCCACTTCGGTGATCTGCACTTCATTCGGCGCATCCACCAGAGATTTAGCAATTGATTCAAGAATCTGCTTCATTGCTTAGGCTTTTTCTTCAGTCGCTTTTTCTGCGGCTTCTTCAGCGGCTTCTTCAGCCTCGACTGCTGCAACAGGAACTTCTTCTTCCGTGATTTCACCGGTAACGGATTTCTCAACAGGAAGAGCAGCTGATTTTTTGATCAAGCTTTTCGCGGTATCAGAAGGCTGAGCGCCGTTGTCGAGCCAGTATTTAACACGATCGAGGTTCAGCGAGAAGTTATTGCCTTCCTGCTTTGGATCGTACCAACCGAGGGTTTCAATGAAACGGCCAGTCGGAGCAAAACGTCCGTCCTGAACAATTACACGATAGAATGCGGCGTTTCTGCTACCCATTCTGCGAAGTCTAATTTTTACTGCCATGGTGTCTCTCTCCGTAAATTATCCCGCTATTTGGGGTAAAGGGGCTACTTTGTAGTGAACTTTTTCATGTGCCGCAACCTTTTTTCCATCTTTTTGAACTGCTTCCCCATTTTACCCATTTGGTCAAATCGCTTGAGCAACTGGTTGACATCCGCGAACTTGCGCCCACATCCGGCAGCAATACGCATTCGGCGAGGCCGATCGATCTTCTTCGGATTCCGACGCTCCCACTTGGTCATACTCTGAATAATCGACTCGAACTTCTTCATTTCGAGTTCAGAGGCCGCCGCCAGAGCATCCTTCTTCTTCTGATCCATTTTCATGGCACCGCCAGGCATCATATCAAACAGATTGCTCATCGGGCCGAGTTGCTTCATCTGTTGAATCTGAGAAAGAAAATCTTCTAGGTCCATCTGATTTTTCATCAGCTTTTCCTGCATCCTCATGGCCGCATCTTCATCGATCAAGCCCTGCGCCTTTTCAACAAAGCTAACGACATCGCCCATGCCAAGAATACGAGATGCCATACGGTCTGGATAAAATGGCTCCAAATCTTCCATTTTCTCGCCAGAACCGGTCATCAGAATCGGACAACCCGTCACCGCGTGCACCGAAAGCGCAGCTCCGCCGCGGGCATCTCCGTCGAGTTTCGTTAGAATCAGACCGGTCAAACCAACCGCATCGCGAAAGGTTTCAGCCACATTGACCGATTCCTGACCAATCGCAGCATCCAACACCAGCACGCGATTGTTCGGCTCGGTCTCCACACTAAACTCTTTCAGCTCCTGCACCAACTCATCGTCTACCTGAAAGCGACCCCGGTATCATAGATCACCACATCAAACTTCTGATCTTTGGCATACTGCGAAGCACGTCTTCCCAGCATGGGAACCGATTCTCCGGGTTCCGGACCCATCACATCGCACCCCACCTGTCCCGCCAGAATCATCAATTGTTCTACCGCGGCCGGACGGCGAATATCGCAGGCCACCAGCAAAACCCGACGACCAGACTTTTTCCAACGTAGGGCCAATTTTCCAGAGGTGGTCGTTTTGCCAGACCCATGCAACCCCATCATCATGACGGAAGCTGGGCGCCCCGTGAGTTCGAACTCTTTATGCGCCCCCCCAAGCAATTCCTCCAACTCGTCCTGAACGCGCTTCACCACCAGTTGTCCCGGCGTAATGCTGCCCATCACTTCTTCGCCCATGCAGGATTCCTGCACTTTTTTCACAAAATCGCGCGCCACCTTAAAGTTTACATCCGCCTCGAGTAGGGCCATGCGCACTTCGCGCATGGAATCCTTAATATTCTTTTCAGTCAGCCTTCCGTAGCCGCGCAAATTCTTGAAGGTTTTCTGTAAGGCTGTAGATAAATTATCAAACATTGGGATTCAGCTCTTTTGGGTTATTGAATGAGCCGAGCAGTTAAGCGGAAAGCCCCCTCAGAGGCAAAACCAAAAACAGAACAAGCAACACGGAACGATTATGCTCGCTCCACCAATCCTTTGCGGTACGTTACCCGCTGAACCGCCCTGAGCTCACGAACTATAGCGTTCACAAAGCCTGGTAAAATAGAGCTAAACGCATGAATGACAACACATCCAACGAATCAATATCCAGACCGGCACTAAATAAAATCATCCAAAAGTTCACCCGTCCGGAACGAAAAAAAGCCGCTTGGCAGATCGCCAACACCCTCATTCCCTACTTTTTGCTGTGGGCACTCGCGATTTATTCGCTCAAAACGGATCTCCCAAACTGGATTGCCATGCTAGCCATCCTGCTCGCCGGCCCCTTTCTTGTGCGCATTTTCATCATTTTTCACGACTGTTGCCACGCCTCCTATTTCAAATCGAAATGGGCCAACACACTCATGGGCTATTTCACCGGGGTCCTCTCATCCTCCCCATTCACCGACTGGGGCAAAGCGCACATTCGCCATCATGCCACCGCAGGCAACCTAGACAAACGCGGAGTAGGCGATATCTGGACCCTGACCGTTGAAGAATATATTTCTGCCCCACGACTCAAACGCATCACCTATCGCATTTTCAGGCATCCCCTCTTTATGTTTGGCGTGGGCCCATCCTATGTCTTTATTGTCTTCCACCGATTTTCCCAGAAAGGCATTCAGCACAAAGGGCGACTCAGCGTATATATCACCAACCTGTTCATACTCCTGCTCTTCCTACTCGCAGGTACAACCATCGGTTACAAAACCTATATGATGATCTATTTCCCGGTCACCATCATCGCCGCCACCCTCGGCATCTGGCTCTTCTACGTGCAGCATCAATACGAAGAGGTCTACTGGGAGCGCAACGATGTCCGCGACTCGCTCAAGGCCGCACTAGAAGGCAGCTCCTATTACAAGCTACCCAAAATTGCCCAATGGTTCAGCGGAAATATCGGACTGCACCATATTCACCACCTGAATCCCTCGATTCCCAATTACAATCTACAGGGGTGCCACGACGAAATTCAGAAAGTGCAGCACATCCCGCCCATGGGCGTCCGTAAAAGTTTTAAATCGCTCTTCACCCACCTGTGGGATGAAGACAACAAAAAGCTAATCAGCTTTAAAGCCATGCGCCGCATCCGCACCGCCCTCCGAAACAAAAAGAACCACTAACGCGTGCTCGCCCTCCGCCCCAAAGAACTCAAAAAATAACGGAGCGAACCTCGCTCCGTTATGTTTTAATCCCCCTTTTCTGTAAGGAACCCATATCATGACCAATAACGACACATTACGCCGCTTGCGCTACGCCCTAAAAATAAAAGACGCCACCGTTGCCGATCTGATTACCAAAACCGGACGGACCATCAAAGAGGAAGAGGTCATCAACTGGCTAAAACGCGAAGACGAAGCCGGCTATACCGACCTGAAAGACTCTGATCTCTGCCGCTTTCTGGATGGCCTAATCATTGAAAAGCGAGGCCCCCATCCCTCCGGGAACTCTCCAGAACCCCTCGAATTCCTTTCCAACAACGAAGTCTTCAAAAAGCTACGCATTGCCCTAGCTCTCAAAGAAGACGGTGTACTGGACGTCTTCAAAAAAGCCGAATTCGAAGTAACCAAAGCCGAACTCAGCTCCTTTTTCCGCAAAGAGGGCCACCGCAACTACCGTAAGGTTCCCGAACAAGTCCTCCGCAAGTTCATTCACGGACTCAGCGTTTAAAATAGTTAGGCCACTCCAACCTCAAAGCGGGGCGTTTCACAGGGCGAGGTCTCCGGCATCGCCTCCCTCTCTACATCTTGATCTCCATTGATCCATCACCTCATTGTGGTAGATATTTCCCAACTGTGGCGATCCGACAGCACCAACCCTTTCCGCAATCTCCGCTTTAGAACTTAGATTTTAGGTGAATATCTTTCCGGGGCATCCCAATTCCCGCACGGAACATATCCGCCCATACGTTGGCCCCCGACTCTGCACAACTCATAAACCTAAAAAGTAAGCGACCGAGGTTCGACCCACTAGCAGCCTGTCGGACTTAGAGCTG
>JBAHZU010000010.1:0-52395 GCA_037132875.1 Pontiella sp. | reverse complement strand
AGAAGTCACCCCACGCTGGGCCTCCGCACTCTCCCAGCTGATCTCGACCTATCCCCACCACATCCTCGAGCCCCAAGCCGATTGTTTTGGCCTCATGCTATTGAGTCGTTATCCACTGGCCCATAGCAAAATCGTAGACCTTGGAAATACCGGCGTTCCATCCATCATCACCGAAGTGCATTTCCCGCAAGGAACACTTTCAGTGATTGCCACTCACCCAGTCCCTCCAATCCATGCGGCCTATGCCCAACAGCGGAACGACCAATTGGCGGCTCTACCCGCCGCGATTAAACAACAGCACTATCCCGTATTGCTCATGGGCGATCTGAATGTGACCACTTGGTCGCCCTATTTCCAAACTCTTAAAAAAGAATCTGGATTGAAAAACAGCATGAAGGGATACGGTTTTCAGCCCACCTGGGCGGTCAATTTCTTCCTGAAGATTCCCATTGATCACGTGCTGCATTCCCCCGCCATCCGCATCCATAACCGAAGGGTCGGCCCCGATATCGGTTCTGACCATTTTCCCGTGATCGTGGATTTTTCAATCGACTAAGCTTCTGCTCCCAAAAAAATACCAGTAAATCATGGCCCCTATAACAATCGGCCCAACTGTTGGTTCAATTTGGCAAGCCATGGTTCAAAGCCTTCCGCGTCATAATCGTGTTGAAAGTGGGAAAAATTCGCGGGCTTGCTCGCTTTATATTTTGTACGGCCCCCCAGCGCTGAAATCGACTCGATCTGCTTGAGCACCAACGCCAGCTCTTCCGCATAGCGATTGGGTTTGGTGGATAATTCCATCAGCGAAGCCGTCGATTTCCACAGATACGTCGAAAGATCCGCATCGAAGATTTCCCACACAAAGAAGCAATCCTGCTCTCCGGCCAAAAGACAGAGCACAGAGTTCGCATCGGTCCCCACATGAATGGGACCCAACGAGGCGAGGTGCTGTTGCGCAAGATGGGCAATCTGCTCTGCGTGACGCGCATCCGATGTTAACTGACCAACAAGGTCGGCCTCCGATTCAATTTCATCACACTGCGTCAGCAGTGTTTTTGTGTCCACAAAGGCTTGGCCCGTCTGCTCTAAGTTTTCCAGCCGCTTACTCAAACCGACGCGCATAACGTGCTCTAACCGAGCGTCCAAATAGGCTGCTAAATCACAATCGGTCACTTCGTATTCCGTCACCGAAAATGCGGTGTATGAAATCAAAACATTTAATTCAATCGTTTTTCCGTTCGGCCGTTGGCGCAACGCGTCTTTCAGCGAATTATAGAGGGGGACAAACGAGGGATCTTCCACCCGAATGCATTGCTGCACGGACTTAGTGAGTCCGGGCATATTGTCCGAATCAAACGTCAGCTCCACCTCGGCCGCGCCGCTGGAGAAGGTGAAATCGTCGATCGGCAAACGGCAGCGATGCGCTCGTTCTTTCTCCCAGGTTGGCGTGGTGCTTGCGGAACGAGGCGAGGGCTTGTAGGCCGGTTTAGGCGGCGCTTTGGCACGGCGGGGGGCAGCAGGGCTCGAATAGGTCTGTGCCGCGCTGAAACCCGCAACCTCATCCAACATCTCCGTCGGAATCTCTGCAATGAAACGCGAGGGATCGAGAAAGATAATCCCGCCATCCCGCTGACGGCGGACCATGGGCGCGCAGATGAACAATTCATCCTCCGCGCGAGTAACCGCAACATAGAAGAGCCGCCGTTCCTCGGCATCGCCCGATTCCTCGGCCGCTTTTTTGCTGGGAAACATATCTTCGCACGCAAAGAGAATGAAAATGGCTTTCCACTCCAGCCCTTTGGCCTGATGCACGGTGCTCAGACGAATCGCATCGGCAGGCGCTTCGGATTCCGAAGCAACCTCTCCATCGAGGTTGCTCTGCAATGCGATCTCACTAATGAATTCCTCCGTCGTCTCGAATTTGACGGTAAACTCGATGAGGCCATCAATGTCTTCCTGACGGTATTTATGGTTGTCGAAATTTTCGACCATATATTCGGAGTAGAAAGCTTTCACAAACCGAAAAATGACTTCGCCGGGGTCATTTTGCAGACTCTCTTCCCGATAGGCCGTAAAAATGGGGACTATTTTCTCCCACTCAGGCTTCGCCGCTTTGGGCAACAAAGCCCCCACTTCTTCAAGGGTTTCCGCACGTTGGAAATTGCAGCGTCCGCCAAATTTTCGGAAGATTTTGAGCGCCGTTTTGGGCCCCACTTTCGGGAACATTTCCACCAAGCGCGTGAAGGCCATTTCATCGCTCGGGTTCGCGAGCAGTTTCAACACTGCGCAGACATCTTTAATATGGGCTTGCTCAAAGAAGCGAACGCCCGAGGTCAGCACATAGGGCAACGAAGCTCGGCTGAGCTCCATCTGCAATTCCATGGCATGGAAATGCGAGCGATAGAGCACGCACATTTCGGCGAGCTTCATCCCTTTTCGGTTCAGTTCGCGCGCCGTTTCAATCACGTAGCGCGCTTGAACCGATCCATCGCGCGGCCGAAACAGATGCGGCCGAACGTGCGAAGCCCGTACCGGACGCAACTCTTTCTGAAACTGCTCGGGATTCCCCGCAATGACGGAGTTTGCAACATCAAGAATTTCGGGCGTGGAGCGATAGTTCGTCTGCAGTTTATAGGTTGCAGCATCCGGGTATCGTTTTTCAAAATCGAGGAAATTTCGATAATCCGCTCCGCGCCAAGAATAGATGCTTTGAAAATCGTCGCCGACAACCATCAGGTTTCCATGGCCGCTGATCAGCTGGTTCACCAACCGCTCTTGAATGGCGTTCGTGTCCTGATATTCGTCCACCAACACGTAGCGGAACAATTGCTGATAGCGCGCGCGCACCCCTTCATGCTCATCGAGCAATTGGAGGGCGTAGGCGAGCAGGTCGTCGAAATCCATCGCGTTCTGCTCTTTCTTACGGGCCTGATAGCGCTCCAACACGGCGAGCACTTGCTCGCCGTTGACATCAGTCAGTTCAAAATGGTCGGTCACGGCGGCCCCCAAATCGCCCATGCGCCCGCTGGTTACGCCCAGCAAGCTCAGCATCACCTCTGGTTTGGGGAAATTCTTTTTCTCCACCTTCAAATCATCCATGCAAGAACGAACCAGCTTCTTGGAATCGTCGGAATCGAGAATGGAAAAATCGTTTCCAAACCCCACCAACCCGGCATGTTTGCGCAAGAGGCGGTTGGCGAAGGAATGAAAGGTTCCGCTAAAGCCGCGATCGAACGGCCGGTCGATCAACGTGGTTGCGCGCTCCAACATTTCCTTGGCGGCTTTATTGGTAAAGGTCAGGAGCAACACTTCCCACGGTTGCACCTTTTTCTCCATGACCAAAAAGGCGAGGCGATAAATCAGGGTGCGGGTTTTCCCGGTTCCGGCTGCGGCAATAACCAGCGTTGGCCCATCGGGTGCGGTTACGGCGGCATACTGTTCTTCGTTAAGTGCGTCTTTAAAATTCATAATCGGCGGACCCTATCCCATCCGCCATGGAGGGGTCGAGTTCCACCTCGACTAAACCCATTTAAGTGGGAGCCCCCGACGAAATGCGACACCTCACTTTATTTCACTTCCCCCATCAGCGGTCGAAAGGGGATGGGCTCACGAGTTTCATCGAATTCAACCGTCAATGCGGCGAGCATATCGTGGGTCGTCAAATCCTGCACCAGACCGAGATCTTCTGGAGAGGAGCCATCGGAAACCATCAGGTCGAAAATTTTCTGGGCGGTCACGTGCTCAGGAGCTTGGAGCAGGACATACTCCTGCTCGTTCTCTTTCGAGACCACGGGGCCAATCAATTTGGCCTCGATCAGAATCGGAACAATTTCATCCATCAAACGAATCGGAATATTATTTTCGTGGGCATAGTGCACCGTGTTCACCGAAGCTTCGGTGCCCTGGAATACTCGCACAGCCTCCTGCATTAAAGAATAGGCCACGCAAAGCTTTGCGATCATACTCGCGCGCACCGCAACCCGTTCTTCGGCATAGGTATCGCGATGTTGAATGGCAAAGGCCAGTTCGGCTCCGAACAGCAGAATGGTCCAGCTCATCTGCAACCAAAACAGAAAAATTGGAATATAAGCAAAGGTTCCGTAGATCTTGCTCAACCGGGTAACACCGACCCCCAGCTTAACCATCAGCACCTGCAAAATGATCGCAAGAAAAGCACTGGTGAATCCCCCCACCAAGGCGGCCTTAAATTTAACCTGCGTATTGGGAATGAACATGAATACCGCAATAAAGGCCACCGTCATGATCAGGATCGGCGCCATTTGAAGCAGGATTTTAATGACCGGACCCAACCAGGGAATCTGGCTTGAAAAGACCACGAATCGAATTGATAAGTAGTTCGCTCCAATCATGAGAATGGGAGTGACCACCAAGACGGCCAGATAGTTCCGAATTTTATCCGCAACACTTCGAGGCAACTGAACTCTCCAAATCTGATTAAAGGATTCCTCAATTCCGCTCAAGAGCTTGAAGATGATGTAGAGAAAAATAACGCCGCCAAATGCGCCCAAGGCCCCCATATCGGTTTTTTCAACCATTTCAATGAGGGTGAATACAATCTCCTGCACTTGCGGCATATCCGCCGACCATTCCAACAGATTTTCTGATGCCGTGGTGAATCCAATGACACTGGAAATGGCAAAGAGGATCACCAGAAAAGGAATCATTGCCATCAGCGTGGAATAGGTAAGCGCAGAAGCATGGAGCTTGCAGTTGTCATCCTTCACGCCTTTCAGCACCAAGTGGGTAACCCTTAACGTCTCAATACCATAGGACCGAAGTTTCGAGTTATGCACCAGATCAATACGCCAAATATCGTATTGAATAGAATGAATCAACTTCTTCACCGACTTTATAAACTCTCTCGCCATGAAACAAACTCCTGCTTGCCGATTAACCAAATAATTTTACATGGATTTCTAAGGCTTGGAAAGCGCAAAGGAGCAAGGGGCCTCCCAGCGAATCCTCATCAGAGAAATGACATCTCCAGCATTCATTGCACGCCCCCGAATCAGAAGCTCAAGGTGGCGCCGGCATAGGGGCCGTTGTTGTATCGTCCATTTTCACTGCGACTGAACCAAAGCCAGCGATAACCCGCCCGAAGCTGGAGATAGCGTCTGCCGAGGCTCACCGAGAGATCGTAATCCCCAATATTAAACACATAGCCTGAATAATCGGCCTCATACCAAGCGGAACGAAATTCCAACCCCAACCAATCGGTCGGATGATATTTCAGCGGCAACGTGACCGCCACAGAGCTGTCATTTGAAAGGTCCCCGCTCTGCTTTGCCACACCAAGGCCCAAAGCGAGCTCGAGGGTGCCGGGAAAAACTTCGGGCCAGCGCAGTCCATAGCGCAGCATCCCATAATATTGATTAATCCGCTGCGACAGGTCTTCGTGGGAATTTTCGTATTGCGTGGTCCGGGCCGAAAAAGCAATCGCTTGATAACCCACCTCAATGCGCCCATCCACCGCCGTGTTATGGCGATCAATATATTGTCCGTTTAAATCAATCCGAACATAGGGCATGACCAATTGACCCGGCTGATGCATCCTCTGATGCATCCCCCCTCCACCGGTCCAGCCTTCGTCCTGCGCATGCAGAGACGCATTCGGATCCTCAACGCGATACCGAAACGGGCTCGCCACGAGCCAGCCCCAGAAATCGGCAGAAAATCCGCCCCCAGTGCTGGACTCCGAAGGAAAGGTTCCCGAACCGAACGCCGAATTTCCAGACCCAGAGCTCGGAGGCGGTTTTTCCGGTGTAGGCTTACTTTCCGCCGCCTTTTTTTCTGAATCGCGCTTCAACTCGCCCAACCCCGCGCCCATCGAAGAACACGCCAGCAAAACCGCCAGCATGCCCCCTCCAAATCTTCGCGGGATGAACGCCATATTAGGCCTCTAGAATGGCTCCATTGCTTGCATTCGTTGCCATTTTGGCATAGCGCGCAAGCCAGCCGGTCGTAAAGCGCGGTGCAGGTTCCTTCCAATCTTTCCGCCGTTCGGCCAGCTCTTCATCGGACAAATTAACTGCCAGCTTATTGTTGGGGATATCGATTTCAATGAGGTCGCCTTCACGGATCAAGCCAATCGGGCCGCCCTCGGCCGCTTCGGGAGAAATGTGCCCAATACAGGCGCCATGCGTGCCGCCGCTGAAACGACCATCGGTAATCAATGCCACGCTATCGCCCAAACCCTGCCCCATAATATAGGAGGTCGGCGCGAGCATTTCCTGCATCCCCGGGCCGCCCTTAGGACCTTCATAGCGAATCACCACCACATCGCCCGCGACCACCTTACCCGCGAGAATTCCCTCGCACGCGTCTTCCTGCGATTCAAAGATGACGGCCGGTCCCGTGTGCACCAACATTTTAGGATCAACCCCCGCGCTTTTCACCACACAGCCGCCTTCGGCCAGATTTCCCCAAAGAATGGAGAGGCCACCGGTTTCGCTATAGGCATGTTCCACATCGCGAATGCAATCCAGATCCAAACTCACCACACCTTCAATATTTTCACCGAGCGTTTTTCCGGTCACCGTCGGGCAATCGAGCGTTAGCAGCCCTTCTTTCTTTGCCGTTTCCGCAAGAATGGCGCTGATGCCTCCCGCCGCGTGCACATCTTCAATATGATAGTCCGAAGAGGGGGCAACCTTACAAATATTCGGACATTTTTTAGACACGGTATTAATCCGCTCCAAGCTGTATTCCACCCCGGCTTCCTTGGCAATCGCCAAGGTGTGCAGCACCGTGTTGGTGCTGCCGCCCATAGCCATATCCAAAGCAAATGCATTATCGAGCGACGCCTGCGTCACGATATCGCGCGGCAGCGGGCCATCGGCATAGGCCATTTCAACCGCACGCTTCGCAGCATCCTTCCAGAGCTGATGACGCGCCGGATCGAGCGCAAGAATGGTTCCATTGCCCGGAAGCGCAAGGCCAATGGCTTCGCACAGACAGTTCATGGAATTGGCCGTGAACATACCCGAACACGATCCTTGGCCTGGGCAGCCTTTGCATTCAATCTCTTCCAACTCTTCATCGGAAATCGCGCCCTGCTTATGCTCAGCAACGGCTTCGAAAACGCTGATCAGATCGATCACTTTTCCGTCTTTGGTTCTCCCCGCCTTCATCGGGCCACCGCTGGCAAAAATGGTGGGGATATTCACCCGCATGGCGCCCATGATCATGCCGGGAACAATTTTATCGCAGTTCGGGATGCAAATCATTGCATCGAATGCATGCGCGCCCACCATGGTTTCCACCGAATCGGCAATCAACTCGCGGCTGGGCAAAGAATATTTCATGCCCGAGTGGCCCATCGCAATTCCATCGCAAACGCCAATCATATTAAATTCAATCGGTGTGCCGCCCGCTTCGCGGACCGCGTCTTTCACAATTTTACCCACTTGATCCAAGTGCGCATGGCCGGGGATTACTTCATTAAACGCATTACAAACCGCAATGAACGGCTTCTTAATGTCTTCCGTTGACATTCCAGTTGCTCGCATGAGGCTACGGTGCGGAGCTCTTTCTACTCCTTTTTTCGTCTTATCACTGCGCATATCTAGGGTCCCTTTTTTTAAGTCATGAATGCTGGCAATAGTATCAGAGCACACCTTGAAGTAAAGGCCCACTGCCGCTCCGATCCAAAGCCGCCACAAGGGCGGTATGGAATAAAAAAATTCGCCCTAAAACGCAGGACTTGAGTCATCCTATTTCTGATCGAGAAGTCTATTTTCACAAAGAGGGGGCAACCGCGCCGACGGCGATGGATCCCCCATTCGTGACGCATCGAATCACGATTCAATCCTCCCGCTCTTTACCAAACGGTGTTCACGCTTCCGCCATCCACCGCGATGGTTTGGCCGGTGATGTAGCTCGCGGCATCCGACAGCAAAAAGGCGCCGATCTTTCCGAACTCTTCAATGGTTCCATAGCGACCGAGCGGAATTCCCAACTCACTGGCGGCCTTAATGTCTTCCACCGCCAACTCGCGAGCCGCAGCATTCATGGCATCCAACGACCGAACACGATCCGTATCAATCCGGCCGGGCATCAAATTATTCACTCGGATGTTTTCAGGCGCCAGCTGCTTGGAAAGGCTTTTGGCCAGACTGGTGACTCCCGAGCGCATCACATTGGAGAGCAACAGGAAATCGATCGGTTCTTTCACCGAAACCGAGGTAATGGAAAGAATGGAACCCCCGCCCGCATCCCGCATCAGCGGCAACACGGAGCGAATCATCCGCACCGAACTCATCAACGTCAGCTCAAAGGCCGCTTGCCAGTCCGCATCCTCAAACGCATCAAATTTTCCAGCCGGCGGCCCGCCCGCATTCACCACCAGCTTATCCACGCCGCCAAAAGCATTCGTTGTATTTTCCACCCATTGGATAATGGAATCGGAATCGGTGGCATCCAGCACATTGGCCAGCACCTCCGCCCCCGTTTCTTCAGCAATTTTCTCCGCCGCATCAAACACCTCCGATTCGGTGCGAGCACCAATCGAAACCAGTGCGCCCTCTCGGGCCAGCTCGCAAGCAATGCCAAAGCCTAACCCTTTACTCGATGCTGCAACCATTGCCACTTTGCCCTTAAGTCCCAATTCCATTTTTTTATCCTTTTAAAAGAAAAATTACTCCAACCAAAACCCCAGCATCCGCCGCCGTATGCGTCAGAACGGGCAGGCCGTATCCGCCCAATTGTTTCGCGGACCACCGCCAGAAAAATGAACTGCCAACCCATAAACCAAAAACAAGAATCAGCCATGGCCAATGAATCAGATCATACAACACCAACAGATGGTACCCTGCAAATAGAAAATCTTGCCCGCACACGCCCCTCACCAGCTCCGAATCCACACCCCGCCAATGAATCTCTTCCACCACCGGATGGATCAGCGAGAAATAGGGAATGAATACCAGCCATGATCAGCCGGTCAGCCCATAACTTACCAACCAGGTGGCCAAGCCGGTTTCCGGCACAACAAACCACGGCCACATCCCATAGATCCCCGGCGCACATTCCAATGGACGAAAAAAGGAGCGGTGTTTTCACCCCGACCTATACGTTTTTCCAACCCCGGAAAGGTTTCCGTTGCCAAGAAACAGCAGGATGCCCGCATAATATAGAAGCAAGGTCACCCATGCACTTTGAAGCATTTTCATACCCCATAAAATAGCAATATAGGGGACCAATCCAGCAAGTAACTTCATATAAAAAGTTATAATCCATTTTCAGGATTGCGCCAACGAAACAAGTTGGACAAAGTGCCTCGATGAACGATGCTTGGATCACCCAACAACTGGCCGAAGCCAAAGCCAATGGACTGGAACGCACGACCCGCGTTTATCCCGCAGCCGGGGGCGTCTTGAAGATCGACGGCCAAGACGTGCTCAACTTTTCGAGCAACGACTATCTCAACCTCGCCCACCATCCCCACGTGATCGATCGTTCCCGTAAAGCGCTCGATCAATATGGCATTGGGGCCGCCGCTTCGCGCCTCGTGACCGGCACATTACCCATTCACGAAGAGCTCGAAACCCGCATCGCCAAAGAAAAGGGATTTGAAGCCGCCCTCATTTTTGGCTCTGGCTATATGGCCAATGCCGGCACCATTCCCGTGCTCGCGGGGCGCAACGATCTCATTTTTTCCGACAAGCTGGTCCATGCCAGCATGATCGACGCCTGCCAACTTTCTGGTGCCAAACTCATCCGCTGGGCGCATAACGATATCCAAGCCTTGGAAAAACGTCTTGAACAAGCTGCAACCTCCAACGGTCGGAAACTCATCATCACCGAATCCGTCTTCAGCATGGATGGCGATATTGCACCCCTAAAAGAAATCGCCGCACTGGCATCCACTCATGAAGCCATGCTGATGATCGACGAAGCCCATTCCACCGGCACCTTCGGACCGCATGGCGCGGGCTTGATTCGCGAGCTGGGCATTGAAAACGCCGTCACCGTTTCCATGGGCACCCTGAGCAAAGCCATGGCAGGCTATGGCGGCTACGTGGCCTGCTCCAAAAATCTCCGAAACCTCCTGGTGCACTCCTCCCGCGCATTCATCTACACCACCGCCCCGCCCCCCGCCATCATCGGCGCAGCCCTTGGGGCCATGGATGTATTGGAAACCTCGCCGCAGCTCGGAGAGCTTTTGCAAACCAATGCCGACTACTTTCGAACGCTCCTTCGCGAAGGCGGCCTCGACACGATGGACAGCCAAAGCCAGATCATCCCCATTGCCATCGGCGACAACCAGCAAGCCCTCGCCATTTCCCAGAAGCTCCGCGAACAAGGCATCCTCTGCGCCGCCATCCGCCCCCCAACGGTCCCCGCTGGCACCGCACGCCTGCGCATCAGCATCACCCTTGCCCATCACATCGAGCACCTCGAACACGCCGCAAAGCAAATCATCAAGGCCGTTACGGCCGCATGATATATCCACAATAACAGCACAAACTTCTTGCCCAAGGGGACGAATTCAGCATTATATCTGCCGATATGAGATTTATTCTCAAATATAAGCGAGTAACTAAAAATGTTGATTGAATTCAAAATCAAAAACTACCTGTCTTACCGCGACTCCAAAACCCTTAGTATGGTGGCCTCAGGGCAAGTGAGCGAACATTGTGAAACCAATGTAATTTCCCACGAAAGGACCCCCCTTCTGAAAAGCGCGGTCATCTATGGAGCGAATGCCAGTGGGAAATCAAACTTGCTTAAAGCCATGGCTTATATGCGGTGGTTTGTCATTAATTCTTCCAAAGAGGGACAGGCCGATGAACCAATCGATGTCTCCCCTTTCAAACTGGATACCGCTACAGAAAATGAGCCCAGCCATTTTGAAATAACATTCTTCATGAATGGCATTCGCTATCGCTACGGCTTCCTAGCAAACCGAACCGCTGTTGTCGCCGAGTGGCTGTTTGAAACAAAAAAAGAAGCCGAGAAACCGCTTTTTCTCCGAGAAGGTGACGGCATAGAGGTGCGCCCTTCTTTTTCGGAGGGAGCGGGACTCGAAAGCAAAACGCGAGATAACGCCCTGTTCCTATCTGTAGTGGCCAATTTTAACGGCGAACTTGCAGGAAATATCATCCTGTGGTTTAGCAAACTTCGCATGGCCCATGGGTTACATGAAATGCAATACGCAAATGTCTCGTCCACAATGATCCAGGATGTTGATCAAAAAGAAAAACTCGTTGAACTGATCCGAAAGGCCGACCTTGGAATTGAAGACATCATTGCCACTGAAGAAGAACTTGATATTTCCGGACTAGAAAAAGCCCTTACCGAAGAGGCGTTTAACGAATTCACTCAAAACCTGCCAAAAAACAGGGTCTCCTTGGCCAGCGTTCACCAGAAATATGCTGACAGGAAACCTTCCGGGAAGGTATCCATGAACTTCGAGGAAGAGGAATCAGCAGGAACACGAAAGTTTTTCCGTCTAGCCGGCCCAGTACTAGAAAGCTTGGAGAAAGGCCGTATTCTCATTGTGGATGAATTGGAGACGAAGTTGCACCCCCTGCTAACACGAATGATTGTGAGGCTCTACCATTCAGATGGTTCGAATCCTAATGGCGCCCAACTCATTTTCGCGACGCACGATACAAATTTACTGGACCACGTTAAATTTCGGAGGGATCAGGTCTGGTTTGCCGAAAAGGATCAGCAGCAAGCCACAGACCTGTACTCACTGGCTGAAATTAAAATTGCACGCGATGACGGCTCCGATCAAAAAGTCCGAAAAGATGCCCGATACGAAAAGGATTACTTTAAAGGCAAATATGGTGCGGTTCCCTATCTAGGTGATTTTGAAAAACTGTTGGATGGAAAAGGAATGAGCTAATGGGAAAACCAATTAAGCTCTCCGACCGAGGCAAACCTTGGGCGATACGGTCTTTAGACAGAAAAGTTGATGTACGACCTGAAAGGGAACGCATATTAATCGTCTGTGAAGGTGCCAAAACGGAGCCTAATTACTTCAAAAGCATTAAAAATCTTCTGCCCAAGCAGGTTGCCAGCGTCATTGATGTGGAGGGAGAAGGTTTCAACACCCAAAGTTTGGTTGATTATGCTAAACAAAAACGGGATGCAAAAAAAGACTCAGACTATCCCTATGATGAAATATGGGTGGTCTTTGATAGGGACAGCTTCAAACCCGACGCATTTGACAACGCAATCCACAGCGCTGAAGCCATGGAAATGAAGGTTGCATGGTCGAATGAAGCCTTTGAACTTTGGTATATTCTTCCTTTTGAGGCACGCCAAACGGGAATGAGCCGCACAGAGTATAAGGATTGTTTAACGAAGCATCTTGGAACTCCTTATCTCAAAAATGATTCTGATATACACTCAAAGCTCCAAACAAGAGGTAATGAGTCGGAAGCAATACAACGCGCAAAGAGCCTCCAGACCTTGCATCCTGGAACTCCACACAACGGTGCCAATCCCTGCACCACAGTGAATGATTTAGTAGAGAAACTTAATTCATTCATTAACAGTTAAGAGTATGAAACAAACCGTTGTCATCATTTCAGGATGGGCCCACGGGCTCGAAGCCATTCGCCCAATGGGTGCGGCCTTAGCCCCTCAGTTCAACGTTCAGTTGCTCACCGGCAGTCAGGTGCTGCGCGACCAGAAAATTCCAGAGGCCGATTATATTGTAACCGGCTCCATGGGCGGATTATTAGCGATGGAGTTGCTGCCAGCACGGTGCCAAAAACTCGTCCTCCTTTCCTCGACGGCCAAATTCTGCGCCGCCGAAGACTATGCGTGCGGCACGTCCGAAAAAGTGCTCAAACGCATGCTGCGAATGCTGAAGCGCAATCCCGATGCCGTCCTTCAGGATTTCTTTAAAAATGTGCATTTTCCGCACACGTTCGCAAGTGTGCGGCGGGAACGGCAAAACACGAAGGAAAAGGGACTCCAATCGAGTTCGCACACGTCCGCAAGTGTGCAGGAACCCCTCGCCTCGCTGGTGACGGGCCTTGAATATCTGCTCGCATCCGACGTCCGCGCCACGGTTCCAACCCTAAAAATTCCCGTACACCTTTTCCATGGCGAGGCCGACCGGATCATTCCCAAAAGCGCCGCCGATTGGCTGCACGCGCATCTGCCGGATAGCCGCCTAACCCTTTTCGAGGACGAAGGGCACGCCCTGCCGGCCTACCATTTCACCGCCATCATGGACGAAATATCGAGCTTCCTTGAGTTGCATTGAGCCGCGAAGTAGCGCAATCTGCGCGCCAAATTTTTGGAAGAATAAGCCCCATGATTGGAACCCGTTTTTCAGCCGCAGCAGCCACCTACGACCGCCATGCCCGCCCCCAGTTGGCGTTGGCGCAGTCGGTGCTATCCATGCTGCCGGAGATCCATCCAGAACCGATTCTTGAATTTGGGCCGGGCACAGGCCAACTGACCCGCCTGTTGATCCAGCGTTTCCCAGACGCGAGCATTGATGCCGTGGATGTGGCCGAAAAAATGATCAAATACAGCCGGGAACAATTCCGCCATGCTCCACAAATCAACTGGATGGTGGGCGATGCCCAGACCTTCTCGAAGAGCGTTCGCTATCCTCTAATTGTTTCCAGCTCAGCGTTACACTGGGTTTCCGATTTCAAAAAAACCTGCGAGAACATCTTCCAATGCTTGGAACCCGGCGGTTCTTTTGCGCTGGGTATGATGCTGAAAGGCACCCTCAAAGAACTCCACGCATTGCGCCGGGACATTGCGCCGGAAAAAACTCCCGAAATCACGCTACCCTCCTACGAAACAACCAAAGAAGCCCTCCAATCCGCGGGCTTCACGCTGGAACGTCGCAAACATTCCGAAGAGGAAATCATCTACGACGATGCCAAGTCCTTTTTAAAAGCCATCCACGAACAAGGCGTAACCGGCGGAAAAGTCAGTGCAGGAAATGCCCCATTGAACCGCTCGGAACTCAGCCAACTCGTGGTGGACTATCAAAAAATGCACGCGGCCAATGGCGGCGTGTCGGCCACCTACGAAACCGCCTGCTTCCTGCTCAGCAAAGACTAAATCCAACTATAAATCCAATTATTTGCACTAATTTTGCAAATTTGCCGCTTGAAGAGAACTATTTTCGATATAAGCTATTCACATGCTTATTGAATTCAAGGTCAAAAACTTTCGCTCCATTCGAGATGAACAGACGCTTAGCCTCGTCGCCACCAAAGCAAACAAAGAGCTTCCCGACAACGTCATCGACAAACCGCTCAAAGGCATGGCAGGATTGAAGTACCTTAAAGGTGCCGCTCTCTATGGAGCCAACGCATCGGGGAAAAGCAACGTGCTACTCGCGTTACGCTACTTAGCCGATCTCGTCGAAAACTCTGCGAACAGACTCAAGCCGGGAGATTCCACGGGAGCTGAGCCGTTTAAACTGGATCAGAAATGCATACTCGAACCCTCCGAATTTGAAGTTACTTTTGAAATGGATGGAACCCGCTACCTCTATGGAGTTCGCGTAACCATACAGCGCATCGTCGAAGAATATCTTTACGCGTATCCCGAAGGCCGCGCTCAATGCTGGTGCCATCGTTCTTACAACGAACAAACCGAGAAATATGAGTGGGACAAAACTGCTGGCGCCTTCAAGTCGGACAAAAAACTGCAGGACTACACCAAAGAAAACGTCCTATTTCTTTCACGAGGAACAGACCTGAACCACCAGCAACTAACTCCCGTTTACATGTGGTTTAAAACAAAATTACGGTTTGTTTTTTTATCCGCAGGCGAAAGGGGAATACATCCCGGAACAACCCTCGACCTCCTAAAAAATGATCAAAATCGGGACCGTGTGATTTCCCTTCTCAAAAGCGCCGACGTTGGAATCGCAGAGGTTGAAGCCGCTGAACGCGAGGTTGATATCGAATCCGACCCAAACAGGAATATTCCCCGATTCCTGCATAAAAAAGCCGACGGGAAATTGATCGAGACCCAAATCAATTTACTGCACATCGACCATGACGGCACTCCCATTGCCATGAACTTTGATGAAGAGGAATCCGCAGGAACACAACGGTTCTTCTCCCTGCTTGGTCCTTGGCTCGACATTCTGGATAATGGATACACCGTATTCATCGATGAAATCGATACCAGCTTACACCCGTTGCTGGTTCGCGAACTACTCAACCTTTTATTCTGCCCCAAGAACAACCTTCATGGCGCACAGATCGTCTTCTCGACTCACAACCCCGTATTTCTGGATCAAACACTGCTTCGTCGCGATCAAATCTGGTTTACGGAAAAAGATGAATCAGGAGCCACCTCGCTCTATCCACTATCAGATTATAAAGAACGCGGAAAAGCCGCCTTAGGCAAACGCTACCTTGCCGGAGTCTACGGGGGAGTTCCCTTTTTTCCCGAAGGGCTCCAGCTGTGAGCAGAGAAAAGAAAAGAGGGCATCGAACCGCGCGGGACTATGGACGTCCCAACCGTTTTGAAGCAGCGGCCAAAACAATTTTGATTGTAACGGAAGGCAAAAACACCGAGGTCAATTATTTCGTAGCCCTGAGAAACCGGCTCAAGTTAGCGGCCGCAGATATTCAGGTTATTCATCCAGAAGGCACCGACCCGATCACGCTCACCAAGGAAGCGATTAAACTTCGTAATCAAAGAAAGAAGAACGATCCCGAAAATCCGTTCGATGAAGTCTGGGTCGTCTTTGATCTCGAAAAACAACACGACGAGCGCAGACTACAGGCACGAAAAGCCCGTGAAGTTCCGGGGGCGAAAGGAATCCAATTCGTTGAATCCGATCCCTCGTTTGAGTTCTGGAGATTGCTCCATGAAATCTACACCACCAAAGATTTTGATTCGGGCAACGCGGTTCTAAAAGAACTGAAAGGCATTATTCCTTCCTATACAAAATCAGAAACCCCGTCGGCAGAAACTCTCAACAAAATACCAACGGCTGTCGGGCACGCACAACGTCTCCGCAAGGACCATAAAAGCTCTGGCCGTGTGAATCCCGCGACGAACGTTGATCTCCTCGTTCGCTCCATGAACCATGCCACCCGAAAATACCTACAATTTGCGCTCCCAGCGAAAGACTAATCCCGATGGAATCTAGCATTCTTGAACTCACCCCCCACGGAACCGTGATCTGCCGCGCAGGCAGCCTGGCTTCTTTTTCCGAATCCGATGCCGCCGGGCTCATCGCGCTGGCAGGACAAAAAAGCCCTCTCGAAGCCGAGGGATCGGTGACCTATTGGAAAGCATTTGGCAGCGAGTTTCTGCGCGCACTTTGTCACCTTCCCGAAGGCACCGAGGTCGCCGTTCCCCCACCGTCTACCGCAGAACTGGCGGAGCGAATACTCAATGCACCGCCGATGCGCGGGGCAGAATACCTTTCGCCCGACGTCCTTTCCAACCTTTGGAAACGGATGGAAGACTGGACCCTCGAAAATTTACCCGAAACGGGCCTGCCCGGTTTTCTGGAGAAACAGGCCCCCCTGTGGTCGCGGGTGGGGCGGGTCACGTTGCACTTGGCGGAAAACAAGGGCGACCCCGAATTTCCGTTCGCCTTCATGGCCACCTATGCCTCCGGCCTCACCCAAACGGGGCGCGAGCAACGACTGCCGCTCGGGACAGCACTGAAAGAATATGCCGGATCCAACAATAAACCGGCCCTGCTCAAATTGCTCTCACCCATTCATACCGCCGCAAAAAACAACCCGTTGCTCGCGGATCTGGTAGCAACCGGCGATGTCTTCCATCCGCTCGCCTGGTTGCCAGCTGAAGCCTATGAATTTCTGCAGGGCATTCCGGTTTATGAAGAAGCGGGATTGCTAGCACGCCTGCCCAATTGGTGGAAAAAAAGAACCCGGCGGCCGCAAGTGGCGGTCACGATCGGCGAGCAGAAAAAGGGCGGCCTCGGCATCAACGCTCTGCTCGATTTTCAGTTGGAGGTGGTGGTCAACGGCCAGCGTCTCACGCGAGCAGAAATCAACGCCCTACTCGCAGGAGAAGATGGACTGGTGTTGCTTAAGGGCCAATGGGTGGAGGTGGATCGCGAAAAGCTCCAGCAGGCCCTCGCACACTGGGAACGACTCGAACAACACGGGGGCATTTCGTTCGTGGAAGGCATGCGTCTGCTGGCCGGCGCTCCCGCAAATCTGAAAGCGGAAGAGGAGCTGGAAGAGCACCGCGAATGGGCCTTCACACAACCCGGCGAATGGCTGACCGAAGTGCTGGAGGAACTGCGAAATCCAGAAAAACTCGCGCCGCCCAAAACGCTCAACGCCAAACTCCGGCCCTATCAAGAAGAGGGACTCAACTGGCTCTGGCTGTGCGCCAACACCGGCCTCGGCGCATGCTTGGCCGACGATATGGGCCTCGGCAAAACCATTCAGGTGCTCGCCGCCTTGCTGCGTAAAAAGGATGAAGTCCCAGATTCAAAACCCGCGTTGCTCGTGGTGCCCGCCTCCCTGATTGGAAACTGGAAACGCGAAGCCGAAAAATTTGCTCCCTCGCTCCAGCTCTTCATTGCACATCGCCAATACGGGCCCAATGCTGCGTGCCCCGATCTGTCTGCCGATCTAGTCATCACCACCTATGGCATGCTCACCCGCCTCGATTGGCCCACCGAAACCGAGTGGAGCTGGGCCATCCTCGACGAAGCGCAGGCCATTAAAAACCACGCCACCCGCCAGAGCAAAGCCGTTCGGGCCCTCAAGGCCGAGGCACGGATTGCGCTGACCGGCACCCCAATCGAAAACCGCTTGGGCGATTTGTGGTCGCTCTTCAACTTTCTCAATCCCGGTCTCCTCGGCAGCGCGGCGCAGTTCACCCGCTTCACCAAAGCCATCGAGTCGGGCAATCACGAGCACTATGCCCCGTTGCGCCGCTTGGTGAATCCGTATATTTTGCGCCGCCTCAAAACCGATAAATCGATTATTTCCGATTTGCCGAACAAAACCGAAATGACGGTCTTCTGCGGATTGAATCCTCCCCAGGCGAAGCTGTACAAACAGTCGGTTCAATCCCTATTGAAAGAACTGAAAGACACCGAGGGCATTCAGAAAAAAGGGCTCGTGCTGACCTATCTCATGCGATTTAAGCAAATCTGCAACCATCCCGACCAAGTGACCGGCGAGGGCAATTATGCCCCCGCCGACAGCGCCAAGTTCCAACGATTGGAAGCGCTCTGTCGCGAAATAGAATCGCGCGGGGAAAAGGTTCTCGTTTTTACCCAATTTCGAGAAATTACAGAGCCCCTGGCCAACTGCCTCGCGAACATTTTTGGGCGAGCGGGGTTGGTGCTGCATGGCGGTACTCCCGTGAAAAAACGGCAGGAAATGGTGGAGGCTTTTCAGCACGAAGACGGGCCGCCTTTCTTCATCCTCTCCATTAAAGCCGGCGGCACCGGGCTCAACCTTACCGCCGCCTCGCACGTGGTTCACTTCGACCGCTGGTGGAACCCCGCCGTCGAAAACCAAGCGACCGACCGCGCCTTCCGCATCGGCCAGAAAAAGAACGTGCTCGTTCATAAATTTGTCACCTCCGGCACGCTGGAAGAAAAGATCGACCGCCTGCTCGCCGACAAACAAAAAACCGCCGACCAGATCCTCGTAGGCGGTGCTGAAAAATCCCTCACTGAAATGAGTAACGACGAATTGCTGGAACTGGTCAGCCTGGATCTGGAAAAAGCAATATAGGCGAATTAAACCAATCATTCCGCCAGAGGGATTGACTCATAAATCACCTTCGACAATACAGCGAACGCCGCATTTTCAAAGGTTTTGTCATCCATATAACGGGTGACGATTTTATCATTTTCACTCATGCGCTGAATCATGAGATCTTCGAGCATGGCTTTTAATCCTAGTTGAAACTTATCAAAAGGATTGGCCTGCCGTAGCTGAATAACTTGCGGATGATTAGCGGCCTTTTCCTTGATCTGTTCAAAGAACAGGCGGTCTTCATCGGTAAAACTGGTGCCTAATTTTTCATTCAGCAGATCAATGATTTCAGAGAGAGGAGCTTTTTCATCTGTGGATTTTCCACTACCGACCTGAGTCGGGCTTTTCACGCCATAATCTTCCTCGGAATTTTCTGCCAAATCGATCGCTCCTGAGCTCACGCGCTGTAGTCGATAATATTGCAGCCCCACTTCATCGTCGAGTTTAACGGTTTCCATATCCCGATCCATTGGAAGGTGGGGAAGCAAGAAGCGGCCAAAGCTGTAAAGCATTTCCAGATCGGGATCTGCATAGGGCATAATCTGACTCAGGAAGGCATAGACGTTCACATAGCCGCTCAGCTTGTCGCGAAATTCGGAGCGTTCCTTATCGTCAGGCAAAGCCTTGAAGCGATCCACTGCAGGTTGGAGATGTCGCTGAAGATGGGCGTGGTCGGCTGGATTTTGTTGGGAAGGGAGGCGGTAAAAAATACGACTGAACGCCTCTACTTCCGGCCAATGGTAGAGTTGGTAGTGATCAAGCTCATGTTTGAGCTGTTCGAGCTGTGCAGGATCGGAAGTCTCTTGCAGACTGGTGGCGTCATAATAGGGCTTAAAGGCGGTATAGATGTCATCAGCCTCATTCACAAAATCGAGGACAAATGGAATCTCTTTGCCGCTAATCATGCGATTGAGGCGCGAAAGTGTTTGCACCGCTTGTACACCATCGAGACGTTTATCCACATACATGGCCATCAAGAGCGGTTGATCAAATCCAGTCTGATATTTATTGGCGACTAACAACACCTGATAATCAGAGGAAGCAAAGCGATCGGGCAGTTGCTTTTCGCTAATCGGGTTGCCGTGAACCACATCTTCATTCATTGAGGGTTCCGTGTATTCTAAATCGGTGTCCGTATCTTTAACGGTGCCGCTAAAGGCGACCAGCGGTTTCACATCGGTATACCCGTTTGTTTCTATATACCGCTCAAAGGCGAGCTTATATTTAACGGCCTGCAGGCGAGTCGAGGTGACCACCATGGCCTTCGCTCGGCCTCCAAGATGGCTTTTCACATGCGTACGGAAATGTTCCACAATGACTTCAATCTTTTGCTCGATGTTCGTTGGATGCATCATCAGGAATTTACCCAATGCCCGCGCTGCCTTTTTCTTAGGCACATCCGGATCGTCTTCAACCGATTTAATCAGCTTAAAGTACGTTTTATAGGTCGTGTAGTTTTTCACCACATCCAGAATAAAGCCCTCTTCAATCGCCTGCCGCATACTGTAGAGGTGAAAGGGCGCGGGCGATCCGGTGGTTTCGCGCTGCCCAAACAGTTCCAGGGTTTTTCCTTTTGGAGTGGCGGTATAGGCAAAAAAGCTAAGGTTAGGCTGTCGACCTCGCGACTGCATCACGTCGTTGAGGCGGTCTTCCCAATCGGGTTCTTCATTGGATGAAGCATTCGACGCCCCACCCCCCAGAATCATCTTCAGTTCGCGTGCGGTTTCGCCGGTTTGCGAGGAGTGTGCCTCATCCACAATCACGGCATAACGACGTTGACTGATGGCCCGCTCCCATTCGGAGGCTTGTTCTTCTGCCTCTTTCAGTTCGTCTTCGCTCATTTCATCCGGGTTCATAACTCCAGCAGCATGCAGAAGGCCCCGTAAAACAAACGGAAACTTTTGCAGGGTGGTAATCACAATCTTAGTGCCGTCAATCAACGCGTTAGCCAATTGCTTCGAATCCTGATCGATGGCCTGCACCACACCTTGCGCATGTTCAATTTGATAGATGGCATCCTGCAGCTGTCGGTCCAGCACCTGTCGGTCGGTGATCACAATGACGCAATCAAAAATCTTATGGTCGTCCGCCGTGTGGAGGCAAGCCAAGCGATGCGACAGCCAGGAAATACTATTGGTCTTCCCACTGCCAGCGGAATGCTGAATGAGATAATTTTGGCCGGTTCCCTGCTGTTTTGCAGCCGCAATCAATTTGCGCGTGGAGTCGAGCTGATGATAGCGCGGAAAAATCATCGTTTCCTTCAGTATCAATCGGCTTTCACCCTTAATTGCGCGCTTCTCCTCCTTCTTTTCGATAAAAAGGAAATGGCCCAGGATTTCAAGGAAGCTATCTCGTTGCAGTACTTCTTCCCAAAAGTAGCCCGTGCGATAGCCGCACGGATGCTGTGGATTGCCCGCACCGCAGATGGTTTCACCCGGATGACTTCCACGATTAAACGGCAGAAATAATGTTTTTGTGCCCGAGAGCCGTGTGGCCATATGGATCTGATCCGGATCCGCAGCAAAGTGAACCAAGGCCCGTTTTTTAAACGAAAAGAGCGGTGCATTCGGTTTGCGGTCTTGCCGATATTGTTTCACCGCATGGTGCCAGGTCTGGCCTGTCGCCGGATTTTTCAGTTCGCAGGTCGCCACCGGCAGTCCATTAAGCGAAAAGACCAAATCCACCGTGCTATGATCGCCCGGATGGCACGGAATCTGGCGCGTGACCGCGAGGTTGTTTTTTGCATAGAGCGCCAAGCGTTCGGCATTCAGTCCGTGCGCCGGTTTAAAGAAGGCGAGCAGCACGGTCTTTCCATAAAACTTAAAGCCATGCCGTAATACATGCAGGCACCCTTTAAAATCCAGCTCCTTGATCAGAGTTTTGAGCAACATCGGTTCCAGATTGTCCGCGTGCAATCCGCGCATGTGCTCCCACAGCTCCGACTGGGTTTCCGCAATGAACGAGATAATCTGTTTGGGGAACAGCGCCTGATCCTTGTCCCATTCAGAAACACTCCCTTGCGTCCACCCTTTGGACTGAAGGATTTGCTCCACGTAACTTTCAAAAGCCGCTTCGGTGGTTTGTTTGCTCATACTTCTTCTCCTGCTACCGCACTTTTTCCTTTTTCGGTCGCCGTATACGCCTGATCCGTGCGGTTGGGTTTGTCAGGAAACCTAAGCACCATCAAACCATGGTTTATCATGGGGGTCAGAAATCGGGTTCGTAAGCCATCGGCATTGCGATTCAGCAAATCCGCCAACTGTCGCCGAGTCAAAAAACACTCCGTACATAAGGACAGAATAATTCTCTCCATATGCCTGGGGATTAGACGCTTTTTATCGAGTGCTGGCTTTGCAATCTCTTTTAAACGAAAGAGTTCCTCTTTAGATATGCCCATTGATTCTGCATGGTCGGCCGGGTTGTTATGTACGGAGTCAGACTCACTATGTACGGAGTCCGGCAGGCGATATCGGGTCCAGCGACCACGCCCCTCCTGCACTAAAAATTGGAGGGAGACCAGCTTTTGAAGTGTTTTGGTAATATCTGCCGAATGTTTGCGCATCAACTGTTGCATCCGCAGATTATCGACTCCGCCCTCGACCTCTGCGGTGACGAGCACCTGGACTTCATTCTCGTTTAATCGGTCAAAAACAGACGTTCCGAACAACTTTTGCAGACAGGTCAAGGATTCCGCCGGAAGCAGGCTTACCATGGGAAGCCGCCAGTAGACACGGTCTGGTTGCATGTGCAGGCGAATCATGGGATAGCGCCAGTGCTGCGATTCCCACCCCTTTTGAATCCGATCAATTCCTGAGCCCGCCTTTTCCGCGCCGCCAATCATCATAAACATCGTTTGGAGCGCTTTATTTCGACATTCGCTTACATTCCCGCGAAACAGTTGTTCCACTGAAACCAGCAGGGATCCGGGGTTTGAAAATTCAAAGCGATCCCGATATTTTTCAATAATAATTCCACCTTGTCCGCGATAGTCTGCGTGAATAAGCGCATTGACCAACGCCTCGCGAACCGCTTCATGAACCTCGGTTTCTCCCTTTCTGAACAGGTCCGAATCCAGTTTAAACTGTAGCTTGAGGTCCGCAAAAAGGCGTTGGATGGTTTTAAAGTAGAACTGAAAAATATTGCCCGCCCAGGTGCCATCCAGTGTTAAGCGATCAGTCCAGCGTACGGCAGGATCATCCGATAGCTTTTCACGAAAATCAACATGATACCCCGGCATGCCTTCCCGAATAGACTCTTCCCGCCCAAACATGAGCAATCCCGCGGCGGTTAAGCCCTCCTGCCCCGATGAGCGATCTCGCCGCCAGCCGCCCAGTTTCGACAACAATTCCTGGTCGGTGGTATTCAGCCAGGGATGAGTGGGTTTAAACGAGGCAAACCGTTGGCGATATTGCTGTAGACTCGGCATGTCGACGTCATCCATACAGAAATGCTCTAGGATTAATGAATCAGCAGACTCGTCGGAGGCGTCCGCCAGCATGCGGCTAACCTCGCGTTCTGAACAGTGATAATCACCCTCATGATTGCGTCGATAGGTTCCGGTGATCGGGTTTTGTCCAATATAAACCGGTTTTTGGAAACGAGTGGCCGCTGGTATTCGAATGGCCAGAATGCGGCCGGTATCCGATTCGATCACGGCAACATCGTGATCCGTCAGCAGGTTGCTACAGACTTTACCTCGATTATTGATCGTATTCCAAAAATCGCCCTTCAACTTGATTGCATCAGATACGCCGGATACGGTTCCATCGTCCTCCACGCCCAGCAGGATCGTGCCGCCCTGCGTATTCGCCATCGCGCTGTAGGTTTCCCACAAACTTTTCGGCAAGCCCCCTTTGGCGGATTTAAACTCAAGGTCGTTTCCCTCTTCCCAACCTATTTTCTGGAGCACCTCGATTGGGTCAATGGGGTCTCTGTTTGCATTCATGGCATGATCTCCAAAGTATAAGGGTATAACTACACTGCGGACTTTTCGTGCGCAATGCGGCTGGAAGCCGAATCTACATTAATTTTACCGGTAACGGCGGCGGTGATGAGGGCGGTGCGGTATTCCTGCAACCGCTCAATCGCTTCTGATACCTTGGCGGTCAGCTGATCCAATTTAGCCGTTTCGCGGTCAAGATAGCTGGCGATTTCGGTTTGTTCTGCGAGAGATGGGATTGGGATTCTTAACTTACTAAATGTATCCCTATTAATCTTCGGCATTGCAACTCGATCTGATTCCAGAACAGACCACGCTAAGAAACGATCTGATAGCAAGAGCCAGTAGAGATATGAATTATCGACCAAGTCAGACCCATTTAACGGATACATGTCCGCGCTGCATAAACATTTTTTTGGAGCGATGACCAGTTTCTGAAGTGCTGGGCGGATTTTTGAATATATTATGCTTCCTTCTGGGCACAAATACTTCCCACTCTCTGCCGCTTGGTCAATTGCCGTTTCAGTTCTTAGCAGTTTTCCTGTTTTTGACTCCACATGTTCAGGGCCAATTAACAGCATTGTTGCATACGGTTCGTTCAATGGGTTTACCTGCCCATTAACTATGCTTACCTCATGTGAGAATTTCTTTACTTCCCAGCCCTCCGGGATATCGCCGAGCCAGTCGATGCCGGAGGGTTTGAATTGGGCGTGGGGTTGGAGTCCGAATTCCTGGGCGGCGTCGGGGGGGAGGCAGCGAGTGACGGTGCGGGAAATGAGCGCGCTGCGCTTTTCCTTCAGCCGTTCGATCAGCTGCTTCTTTTTTGCCACCAACGAATCAATCCGCCCCGTCTCCCGACCCAAAAAGGCCGCAATGGATTTTTGTTCATTGGGGGAAGGTAGAAGAATAGATATGTCTACTATTTCAGAAGCATTGATTGCTGGATAACTGACTCCCGTTGATCGCGCCACAACGCTTTCTACGAAAGAACGTTCACGCAGAGCATATGAAAGATAGCCCGCCTCGCATGTCTGAGGCCGAACGACAGCAAAGCCTGTTGAAACAATGAGAGGGTCATCGAATGTCCCGATTGATGCTATCGCTCGCAGGTAAGTACGAACAGTAGAAACAATGGTATCACCTTTTTTTACAATTCGTCTCGCTCGTGAAGGCGCATTCTCAAACTCCATAGTTTCATGTTTGGTAATACCCTCAGTGAAGCTTACGCTACCAATATCCACATAATTGAATTCGTATTCAGGTTCCGTTGTTTCCGATAAAGCTTCATCATTGATGCTTGCAGCATATTTCAGTTTCTTAACGTCCCAGTGCTCGGGCACGTCGCCGATCCATTGGACGCCACTGGGTTTATAGGCGGGGTACGGGGGATATTTCATGCGGCACCGCTTTTTTGTTTGAGCTCTTTTTCGAGCTGTTCCAGCTCCTGGAGGTCTTCAGCATCGGCCTGTTGGGCCTCGGCGATGCGTCGATTTCCGTCGAACTGGTCATAGCGTTCGTGGGCGATGGATTTCATGGAATCATGACTGACCAGTCCCTTATCTTCCAGCAACGGGCGGTCGTTAAATTCCATCAGCCGGTCAACGTTGGTGCGCCAATAGTCAAGGGTAAGCTGTTTGCGCTCTTTCACACGCAATTCGGCTTGTTCAAGAAAGATGACAACGAGGCGATTGAGCGAGTCGATTTCGTCGTTGTTTAAATAGTTTTTGGCGATGGTGACATCCTGCTTGCGGACCCGGCTACCTTTCCAGTTGGTGAGGGCCATATTGGGCGAATCGGGATCGGCGCGTTCCACGACGATTTCGGCGGCGGTATGTTGGCAGACGGCGTAGAGCAGTTTGTTCTGCACCTCGGCAAAAAAGATGTGCGCCGCCTTTTCATGCTCGGCATAGTCGATGCTGAGCGCAAAGAGATCGCGTACTTTTTGGTAGAACCGCTTTTCCGAGGCGCGGATTTCGCGAATCTTTTCGAGCAGTTCATCGAAGTGGTCCCAGCCGTCGGGATCTTTCATCCGTTCGACATCCATCAGGAATCCTTTTTGGAGGTATTCAGAGAGATGGCGCGTGGCCCACTGGCGGAACTGCACGCCGCGCGGACTGCGCACGCGATACCCAACGGCGAGAATCATGTTCAGATTAAACAATTTGGTGCGGTAGTTCTTGCCGTCCGCAGCAGTTGTCAAGGATTCCTTGACCACTGAATCTTCCAGCAATTCGCCCTCTTTTAAAATGTTCTGAATATGCAGACTGGCGTTTTGTTTGGTGGTATCGAACAGCTCAGCCATTTCAAGTTGAGTCAGCCAGACCATCTGATCGGTCGCCCGCAGGTTAATCTGCGTCAACCCGTCGTCTGTTTGATAAAGAATTAGTTCGCCGCTCATGCGGTCACCTCCGCGAGCATGCGGACAATGTCGGCTTCGAGCGCTTTAATGTCGGTGGCAATGGCGCCAAGTTCGCGCGGCGGCTCGTAGCGATAGAAGTGGCGGTTGAGGGGGATTTCATAGCCGATTTTGGTTTTGCTGTGGTCGATCCAGGCGTCAGGTACCTGTTTGAGGACTTCGCGTTTAAAGTAGTCCTCGATATTTTCTCTGAGCGGAATGGTTTCGGTATCGCGCAGTTCGGCATCGGGTTCCGGATCACCGTTTCGCTTTCGGCAGATTTCGGCGGTTTCGTCGCGTTCACTCAGGGCGGCCATGACGGATTTTAGTTCAGACGCCGAGAGTTTGACGCCTAGCTCATCGCGGTCGATGACTTTGAGGGCTTTCAGAAACTCAATGCGGCCTTTAAAGCCCGTTTCTCCATGGCGCTCCGCAAAGGTGGTGAGTAAGAGTCGAATCTGATCTTGTCGTTTTTTACCGGCTTCGATTTCCTGCTGGCGGACGATCTCGTTTTTCTTGCGGCTAACCGCGAGGTTTTTAAAGGCGGTCTGTTCTTCGATCCGGGCAATACGCTCGGAGGTGGCGTGAAAGTTGAGGCGCAGGGGACGGTCGACGGTGATTTTGTGATAGCCGAAATCTTCATTATCAAACACCTTGCTGACAACAAGTTCTTTGCCGGTCGAGCCTTCGGGAAGTATTCCTGTCGGTTGTGATGCAAAAACGCCTTGTACCTTTTCTTTTGCTCCAAATTGAATCCAACGAGTTTCTCCATCGGCAAACTGATTATAGAGCTTCGTGATGTCTCCAACGTAGTCGGGATCTTTGGGATGTTGCCGATCAGACGGATCACCAATACGACGGCGTTTGTTGCCATGCGACTTTTCCATGGGCACCCAAAAGTTGCGGCCATCGATCAGCTGGACCTTGCCTTTTCGCGCGGCCACTTTTCGGTTGGTGACAACCCAGATGTAGGTAGAGATGCCGGTGTTGTAGAAAAGTTGTTCGGGCATGGCGACGATGGCTTCGAGCCAGTCGTTTTCAATAATCCATCGGCGAATCTCGCTTTCGCCACCGCCGGCATCGCCGGTAAAGAGTGGAGAGCCGTTAAAGACAATACCGATGCGGCTTCCGCCTTTGTCAACGGGTTGCATCTTGGCAAGCATGTGCTGAAGGAAAAGAAGGGCTCCATCGTTTACACGCGGGGTTCCAGCCCCAAAGCGTCCGGCAAAGCCGAGTTCATCCTGTTCTTTGAGGATGTATTTTTGCTGTTGCTTCCACTCAACGCCAAAAGGAGGGTTGGCGAGCATATAGTCGAAAGTCCATTTTTCGCCGTTTTCATTACGGTCAAAGCCGTCGCGAGTAAAGGTGTCTTCCCGAATAATGTTGTCGGCATCTTCGCCTTTAATCAGCATGTCGGATTTGCAGACGGCCCAGGCCTCGTCATTCCAGTCCTGTCCATAGAGGTGGGGTTTGGCTTCACTATTGAGGTCGCGCAGATATTGTTCGGCCACGGAAAGCATGCCGCCGGTTCCACAGGCGGGGTCGTAGATGGTTTTTACAACGTGGCTATTGCCTAAATCCTCCTCGGGGTCCAAGAGCAGGTTGACCATCAGTTTAATCACTTCGCGCGGCGTAAAGTGCTCTCCCGCCTCTTCATTAGATTGCTCTGCCCCGATGCGAATGAGCTCTTCAAATACGTGCCCCATCAAGATATTGGCTTGGTCGAGCTCCATATCCGAAAAGGAAAGATCCACCGACGCAAACTTTTTGATCACTTCATACAGAATGTTTTTGTCGGCCATATGCGCGATCTGTTCGCTGAACTTAAACTTTTCCATGATGGCCCGCACGTTGGGGGAAAAGCCGTTGATGTAACTATTGAGGTTTGGAGCCAGATTGTTGGGGTCATTCAAAAGGGAATGAATGGCATCTTTGTCGAACTGCATTTTGGAAAGGTTGTAGAACTTATGGCCGGTGATCTGTTGCAGTTGGGCCTGAATCACACGCTCGGGCTTGAGTTTGATCTCACCATGTTTTGTCAGTACGTCTGCTTTGGTGGCGCTCAAGAGGCAGTCAAAGCGGCGAAGGACGGTCAACGGGAGAATCACCTTTCGGTATTCATTACGTTTGTATGGACCTCGTAAAAGATTGCAGATGCCCCAAATAAACCCGGCAATATCGCGATGCGTTCCTGTATTCATGATTTCCCTTCCTTAAAATGTGTTTAGCACGAATTGCACAGAATGGCATTTCAGTATATATCTGACAATCAAAGGTCACAGTATATTCAATGGATTGAGAGCCACGGCATATTGAAACAAAAGACCTAAATGCTACCTTACTAAATATAAAACCCTTAAGTAGAAATACCTAATGAGCTTTGATGACTATGAATATGTTCCGGTGGCCGAGCGCCGTCGGCGGGCACAACAGAAGATGGAAGAATTGCGCGAATCGGGCGAGGATATCCAGCCCATCGAGCCCTTCAAATACCGTGGGATTGCCAAAAGTTTCTGGGGCAAATCGTGGTGCAAGCATCTTGAAAAATTTTCCGACTATTCCAACCGCCTTCCGCGCGGACGCACCTATGTGCGCAACGGCTCCGTTTGCCATCTCAGCATCGATCCCGAAACCGCCACGGCGAGGGTGAGCGGATCGGAAATGTATGAACTCTCCATCCATATTGACCCGCTCTGCCCCGAGAAATGGAGCAACATTAAAAATGACTGCAAAGGCAAGATCGGTTCGCTGATCGAACTGCTGCAGGGGAAAATTTCCGATGAAATCATGAACGTGGTCACCGACAAAGAAAACGGCCTGTTCCCGCATCCCAACGAAATTCGGTTTAACTGCAACTGCCCCGACTGGGCCGATATGTGCAAACACGTCGCCGCTGCGATGTATGGCATTGGCGTCCGACTCGACTCCGAACCCGAATTGCTCTTCAAACTGCGCGGGGTGAACCATGAAGAACTGATTGCGGTCGATACGGCCATTGAAAACCTTACCGGCGGCCGACGTTCCCGCCGCCGAAGAACCCTGCCAACCGAAGAGCTCGGCCATGTTTTTGGCATCGATTTAGAAGAAGAAATAGAAACAACCCCTCCCCCCGAGCCCCCCTCCTTTGAGCCCACCAGCTCCTGCATTCGTAAACTGCGCGAAAAGCTCAACGTGTCCCAGCATACCTTTTCCAACGAACTCGGAGTTTCAAAAGCCTCCGTCATGAAATGGGAAAATGCAACCCAGCCCTTAAAGCTTCAGGCAAAATCACTCCAATCTCTGGAAACGCTGTTCAAGCAAACCTATCCGTCCTAACGTTACTTTGCGTTTTAGGCCATCTTTTGGTTTAACTATCCCCATGAACGGACTTTTTATTACAGGAACTGACACCGATGTCGGTAAAACAGCCCTCAGCGCCCTACTGCTCGCCGAACTACACCGCCGGAAAATTAATGCCGCTCCGATGAAACCGGTGCAGACGGGCTGCTCTGGCAACACGCCCGATCTCGACTATAGCCTTTCCATGGCCTCCATGACGGTGTCGAAGGAAGCATACGCCAACATGTCGCCCTATCCATTCGAACCGGCCTGCTCCCCGCATTTGGCCGCGGAAATGGCCGGGACCGAAATTGAAATTTCCGAAATTGTCATTGCCGCCCGAAAGCTGGTTTCCGACTATGACTTTGTACTGGCCGAAGGGGCCGGCGGCGTGGTGGTTCCGCTCAACAGCCGCGAGACCATGTTGGATTTGATGCACGCATTACACGTTCCCATTCTCATTGTCGCCCGCCCGGGCTTGGGCACCATCAACCACACCCTGCTCACCATCCGGACATTGCGCTCGGACGGGCTCACGATTGCCGGCGTGGTTTTTGTGGCTAGCACCGAGCAGGAATTTACCTTTATCGAAGAAGATAACGGCAACACCATTGAGAAATTTGGCCATGTTCCAATCCTTGGAACCATTCCCTATTGCCGCTCTCTCGCCCAGCCCAACCCGACATTCGACGACCTGCCGATCCCCATCATTGCCGAGATCGAGAAGATCGTGAATCAACTGGGGATATAATCCGAACCCAGCACGTCTCAATATTTAGCTCTCACGAGATTAGAAATAGGTCGCACCGCATGAAAAACAAAATTTTTCACCCCTACACCCCCTTCTCCGCCATTGAAAACGGGTTCCCGAATATGGTTCGCGGCGAGGGTATTTATCTTTTTGATGACACCGGAAAAAAGTATGTCGATATTGTTTCCAGCTGGTGGGCATGTGCGCTGGGACACAGTCACCCAAAGGTGGTGAAGGCCATTCAAGAGCAGGCCGGCGTGTTGCAACATTCAATTACCGGAAGCCTGACGCATCCGAATGTGTTGGCGCTGGCCGAACGGCTGGCGGAGCTGATGCCCACGCCGGACCGCCATACGGTATTTGCATCCGATGGGTGCTCTGCCGTGGAGGCCGCGCTGAAGGTGGCCATTCAATATTGGTATAACATCGGCCGCCCAGAAAAAACGTGGTTGATCGGAATGGATCAGGGCTACCATGGCGATTCGCTCGGTGCGCTGGGCGTTGGGTTTGTGGATGATTTCCATAAGCCCTATGAAAAGGTGACCACTCATCCGGCCAAACTCCCGTTCCCCATCCCCACCCAGCACGATCCAACGGGGTTTGAGCCGAGCCGCGAAGTGATTGAAAGACATGCCGACCAGCTCGCAGCCGTGATTGTTGAGCCGCTTTGTCTGGGGTCTGCCGGGATGAAGATGTATTCCGCCGGCTACCTGAAGCAACTGGCTGACTGCTGCGCGGCATCCGATGTGCTGCTGATTATCGACGAAGTGGCAATGGGCTTCGGCCGCACCGGAAAACGTTTTGCCTTCAACCATGCGGATATCGATCCGGATATTGTCTGCATGGGCAAAGGCTTAACGGCGGGCTATATGCCGCTGAGCGCGGCCGTGGTGAAAGACAAACTCTACAACACCTTTACAGACCAAGGTTCAACAGACAGCACCTTCTACCATGGCAACACCTATGCCGGGCACCCGATTGGCTGTGCGGCCGCACTGGCCGCGTTGGATATCTATGAAGCCGAAGGCACCGTGGAGCGCGGGGCCGAAATGGCGGGGAAAATGAAACAGTGGATGCAGCCCATGGCCGAACTCGAGTGCGTCGAGGAACTGCGCTTTCTGGGCATGATTGGCGGGGTGGAATTGAAGCCAGAAACCAAGCCGCTGATCGCCCCAATGAAACAATCGCTCTTGGAGCAAGGCTATCTATTCCGCCCGCTGGGCACCCTCTTCTATCTCATGCCTCCGCTGGTGATCTCCGACGATGAACTCAAGGGATCCATCTATGCCCTCCAGCAAACGCTGGAGGAGTTTTGCTGATCGTTTCCAAATGCGTTCCTTATTCCGCCTGTGATACAATGACCAACAATCCCACTCACATTCATGCAGTTCTAGACGGCCGACAAAACCCGGAAAATCCAAGACCCAACTTTCCTTGCACAAAGAAAATAATGAATAGAGGAGCCCTACAGTCCGTCATTTTCTGGAGTATTCTCATCGGAGCAACATCTGGTTTTGCGCAGTTTGTCGATACTCGACAAACGTTCCAGAAGCTGAACGCGGAGCCCGAGGTGCTGGTGAATTCTCAAGGACTGGCTCAGCACGACCTTTCCATCCGCGGCGGAAGCTACACCGCCTCCGGCATTTCGCTGAATGGGTTGCGGCTTAAAAATGCGTGGTCGGCGCACTATAATGCCGAACTTCCACTCCTTGGAAACCTGCTGGCCGATCCAACCCTTGGGGCGGGGATGGATCACGTTTCGGGCCATCTGGTGGGGACCGTCAGTTTCAACACTCAGCCGATCGCCCAAGCCTCGCACTATGCGGTGGGAGTCGGCACCAAAGAGCACTATACCGCCACGGCGTATAGTGCCAGCGAACATATCGGGGGCTACATCGATTTTGAAAAGGCGCGGCGGATCGACCATGGCGCAAACGATCTGCAACGTTTTACCGGTGGGGCCTTTGTTCAGTTTATGGCCAACGATTGGCAGTTCGATCTGCTCTCCTCCAGCCAAACAAAAGAATTTGGTGCGCAGGGCTATTATGGCGCGCCCGCCTCCGTCTACACCGAGCAACAGCTCGATGATCAAATCATTTTTGCCAGCGCCACCAAAGGCGACCTCGATGATTCATACCTACGGGCCTCGGTTCTTTATCGCGACCTGCGAGATCAATATTGGGTTCCGAACACCTTCTACAGCGAGGTGCATGCCCAAAACATGGGGCTTGTCGTGGAAGGACGCACCATGGAGATTCAGCATATTGCGCTGAACCTGCGGGCCGACCTGGAGCACGAGCGGGTCAGCGGAGATCTCCAAGAGGATCACCGCACTCGCGGCTCTGTCCTAGTGATGCCAGAAGCACGTTTTGAACGGTTCACGCTGAGGGCGGGCTTGAATTCCGTTTTCCAAACGTCGAAAAGTGCCGACTTTCTTCCCACGGCAGGCATTGATTGGTTGGTCTCCGATAATGGGCGGGTTTATCTCTCATACACCGAAACCGAGCAGCAACCCGACTATCAGCTCCTGTATGCCGCCACCCCGTTCATGACGGGAAATGCGGCCCTTCAACAGCAAAAATCGAAGAACTCCGAAATCGGATTTAAGCACTTTCTATCGGCCAGCTGCGATTGGCAAATCGGCACCTTTTTCCGCACCTTGGAAAATGCCAACGACTGGGTGAATGGAATAGCAACCGATCTCGGACGCCTCCACGTGAGCGGTCTGGATGCGGCCATCCGCTTTTATCCCTCTGAAAACCTCGAGCTAAAGGCCTATTACCAGTGGATTCACAAGGACAATACCCTTGAAAATGGGGGGTATGAAACGGACTATCCGGAACATATGCTCAACGTTTCAGCACAGTGGCGATTCCTGGATGAATTTGCCGTTCAGTTTGCGCAAACCACTCGATGGCAGGCCGACAATACCGAGCGAACGAGCGATGATTTTGGTGCTTTAGCGTCCCTGAGCTTGCATTATCATCCGCGCTTCGCTCAGAATGTGCGCCTTTCGTTTCTGGTGGATAATCTGTGGGGCTCGAATTTTCAGTCGATTCCCGGCCTAGAGCCGCGCCCGACCACCCTTTTCACCGGAATCGCCGTGGGGTGGTAGCACAAACCACGTAGGGACAAAGAATACGAAGCCCGCTCCTATTTTAAGCGGAACCGGTAAAAACTTCGGGCCCTTAGCCCCGTTGTATTAACTATTTATTTGAGGATATTGAAATGGGTTTTGAAAAAGGGTCAGTCAGTTTTCGTATGTTTTTTGCTTCGCGCGATCTGGGCGAAGAAGATGTTGAAAAGTTTGCCGCACAGGCATTGCCGCCGCTGAGTACGCTGGCGGAAGAAGAGGTCCATGGCTGGGTGGCGGGTCGCCATTTGCTCGATCGGAATGTAACCGAAGAGAATGCCTTTTTGGGCGGCTATCTGCGCCTGACTCTGACGCAGGCCAAAAAAACGGTTCCGGCCTCCTTGCTGCAAGCCGAATGCGCGGTGGAAGAAATGGCCGTGATGGAAGCGGAAGATAAACAGTATTTGAATCAGACCCAGCGCTCAGAAATTAAGAAGCAGGTGAAAGAACGATTGCTTCCGGATATGCCGCCACAGCTCAAGGGCATTGATTTTGTGTTCGATGAACGCTCGCATATGATTTACGCCACCGGCACCTCCGAAAAACAGGTCGACGCCTTTGTGCTGACCCTCATGCAAACCACCGGTTGCTCGGCGGCAGCCGCCGACCCAGAAACACTGGCCTTGCGCGCGGACCATGTGAACATTCAAACGTGGGGGCCAGTCAGCTTTTCCGACGAACTCGAAGACGGTATGGTGGACGGCACCGCGGGCCGCGAATTCCTGATGTGGCTCTGGTATTGCTCCGAAAAGCGCGATGGAATTTCGCAGGTGCCAGAGGTTGGCGAGATTGCCTACATGGTTGAAGGCCCACTGACCTTCGTGATGGAAGGCAAGGGCGCACATGAGATCACCTTGAAAAAGGGCCAGCCCATGCTCAGCGCCGAGCTGAAAAGTGCCCTAATCAGTGGAAAGAAATTGAAAAAAGCAAAGGTTCAATTTGCGCGCGGCGAAGAGGTGTTTGAATTCACCTTTGATGCCGACGAATTTATTTTCCGCAGCTTGAAACTGCCGCAGACCGAAAGTTTTGACCGCGTTGGAAAATTCCAGGAACGCATGGTTTTCCTCGAAACCTTCCGCCAAATGTTCTTCCACCTCTACAGCGCATTCGTTAACGAACGCAACGACGAGCCGGAATGGAAGAAAACCAAAGCATCCATGTGCCAATGGGTAGCTGATCGCCCCACTACGGCGTAATCCGTCCACCCACTCTCACCCCACAAACAGCCCGGCTAAATGAAGAAAACGGAGGCGAGAGCCTCCATCTGATTTCCATTTCAACCCTGGGCGGGAGTTGGGGTATTCTTCCGGGTTGCCCAGTCACCCATTTCACCGCATCCATTTTGATCTGGGCCCGCCTCCATGCTGGCCTTGGCCGATAAAAAAGAATCACGTTCCCCTCCAAGACCCGCCATTCGGAACGGTCCGCCACGAGGCGCGATCCTATTGCTTGGTCTCAATCCACCTAAATTTGTCCACAGTTAGAGGTTTCATGCGTTTCTTTCGTGTGGGTTGATGCAAACGAGGCTATATTGCTTCGTTTCTTTTTTTAAAGGTGAAATTTATGCATGACGATATTGTAAAATTGAATGCGCGTTATCAGGCAGAAAGCGAGATTCTCCAGCAGGTTCGCGATGAGATCGGAAAAGTCATTATCGGGCAGGAAGCCCTGATCGACTCCCTGTTGCTGGCTCTGCTCTGCAATGGTCATGTTTTAATTGAAGGCATCCCCGGCCTAGCCAAAACACTGGCGGTCACGACGCTTTCCCAAACGTTGCACGCCGATTTCAATCGCATCCAGTTCACCCCCGATCTGTTGCCCGGCGATTTGATCGGAACCATGATGTATAACCCAAAGACCAACGAGTTCATCCCTCATAAGGGCCCAATCTTTGCCAACATCATCCTCGCCGACGAAATCAACCGCTCGCCCGCCAAGGTGCAAAGTGCGTTGCTCGAAGCCATGCAGGAACACCAAGTATCCATTGGCGATCAAACCTACAAACTCGACGAACCCTTCTTGGTGCTCGCCACCCAGAACCCGGTTGAGCAAGAAGGCACCTACCACCTTCCCGAAGCGCAAGTGGACCGTTTCATGTTCAAGCTCGATGTCGTCTATCCCACCAAAGACGAAGAGCACCGCATCCTAAAGCGAATGGGTAAAACCAACGTTAAACTCGATGTACATGCCGTGATGGAAGTGGCCGATATCAATCGATTGCGCACACTGGTGGATGAAGTATTTATGGATGAGAAACTCGAGTACTACATTCTCGATCTCGTACAAGCCACCCGAAACCCCGCACTCTTTGGCCTTCCTTTTGGCGATATGATTCGCTATGGCGCATCGCCCCGCGCAACCATCTTTCTTGCCATTGCAGCACGCGGACGTGCCATGCTCAACGGACGCGGCTATGTGGTGCCCCAAGATATCAAAGATATTGCGCTCGATGTCTTGCGCCATCGTGTTCTTCTCACCTACGAAGCGGCCGCAGAAGAAACCAGTGCGGAAGACCTCGTTCGCCAAATCCTCGACACCGTGATTGTTCCCTAAAATGACCCGTGCAAGGTGATGCCTTCCCCCATACGACCCTCACGCCATGTCTAAATTAACCGACAACGACCTTCTTAAAAAAGTCCGCCAGATCGACATTAAAAGTCGCAAAGTGGTCGGCGAACTCCTCGGCGGAGAATACAAAAGCGTATTCAAAGGCCGCGGCATGGAATTTGATGAGGTGCGGGAATATCAACCCGGCGATGAAATCAGAACCATCGACTGGAATGTAACCGCACGCACCGGCAAGACCTTTGTAAAACGGTTTATTGAAGAGCGGGAACAAGCCCTTTTCTTCTTGGTCGATATGTCCGCCTCTGGCCTCTTCGGATCGACCGGCACCTCCAAAAATGAAGTGGCCGCCGAGCTCTGCGGGCTCCTGGCCTTCTCGGCCATCAAGAATAACGATAAAGTGGGCCTCATCATCTTCACCGATGAGGTTGAGCAGTTCATCCCCCCCGATCAAGGCCAGATCCATGTGCTGCGCATCATCCGCGAGATTCTCGCGTTTGAACCTCGCCATAAAGGCACTAGCATTTCCTGCGCGCTCGACTACCTTGGGAAAATGGTCAAAAAGAAGTGTATCACCTTTTTAATTTCCGATTTTCAGGATTCAGCCTACAGCCCCTCCTTAAAACGGGCCGCCCTTCATAACGACCTCGTCGTCATTTCCATCACCGATCCACGAGAGTTGCACCTCCCGAATGCAGGCCTGGTGGAGCTCACCGATGCCGAAACCGGAGAACAAATCTTGGTCGACACCGCCAGCTCGATGGCCCGTAAAAAATTCGCCCAGGCCGCCAAAGCACGTCAACTGGAACTCAAAGCTTCGCTGAACCAACTGAATGTCGATCTGATTGATGTCCGCACCGACCGGGATTATGTCCACGATCTGGTGCTCTTTTTCCGCCGCCGCGACCGGAGGAAAATGCCGTGATGCGACTCTGGAACATCAAACTCTTGCTTTGCTCCCTCCTACTTCTAACCGGTTGCCTCCCCGAAAAAAAATCCCCGTCGGCCTCCTTTGTGGAACCCGTCTATTCACAGCAATATCGAAAAGGAGCCATTACAGCGCGGGTCACCCTGAGCGAGACCCACATTCCAACTGCGGGAAAAATCCAACTCACGATCGAGGTGCATGGACCTGCGGACCTCGAAGTCACCCTTCCAAATCTTGCCGCCCAAATTGCGCCCTTCACCCTGGTCCACCGCAATCTGGAGCCCGTCGTCCGAAGCCTTCCAAACGGAAGGTTTCTATACCGATGGGAATGGACGCTGGTCCCCGCGCTCCCCGGAACCATCTCGTTCCAACCCTTGGAAATTTTGGCGGGTGCCACCACCATTGAGATCCCCCCCCTCACCATTCATGTTGTCTCCCTCCTGCCAGAAGGACTGGAACACTTAGAAATTAAAGACATTACGGCCCCCTTGGAGCTGCTTCCGGAAGAAGCGCAAAGAAAACAATTCGGTCAGATTGCGGCGGCAATCCTTGGCGTGCTGATTCTTTTCCTTCTTCTCCGGGTGCTGATCCGCCGTTCGAAACGAATTGCCCAGCACTCCCCCCATGAAAACGCCGTCCAAGCATTGGAAAATTTATCCACCGATCCACTGGAAAAAATACAGCAATTAAATGAAATCCTATTGGCCTTCATCGAAGAGTCTTTCCAGATTCCACTCGCGGGAAAAACGTTGAAGGAGGTGATCCAAGCTCTCCCGAAGAAGGTCTTTCTTGGGCGGCGACAGCCACTGGAAGAATATCTTTCTGCCAACGAACACGCCCGCTTTTCTCAGCGTATTTCAACCGACTTCCCGAAAAATTTTGAGGCCTTTGTGCGGCAATTCATTTCAGAAACCCCGGAGCAAAAATCATGCGCCTAGCTTTTCCATGGGCCTTGCTCCTGCTGTTACCCGTGCTGCGAATGGTATTTGACCATTTCCGCAAGCGCACCCGCGCTTCCTTATCCTTTTCCACGCTGGACTCCTTCAAAAAGGTTCCATCCACCCTGCGCCAACGCGCCATGCCCCTGCTCTTCTGGTTGCAATGGTTTGCATTGCTCTTTTTGATTTTTGCGCTGGCCCGGCCGCAGATCAAAAATCTCACGCAAGGCATCCCTAAAGAAGGGGTGGCCATTGAACTCGTCGTCGACATCTCAAGCTCGATGGATATTTCCATGCCCTTCCAAGATTCCACCATGAGCCGCATGGAAGTGACTAAACTCGTGGTTGAACAATTTGTTAGCGAGCGCCCCAACGATCTGCTGGGCCTCATCACCTTTGCACGCTATGCCGACACCATCTGTCCGCTAACCCTGAGTCATGAGTCGCTACGGTATTACATCAGCGATCTGGAAATTGAATCGCGCTCCAATGAAGACGGTACCGCCTTTGGCGACGCCGTCTCGCTTGCTGCTGCACGACTCAAAACGGCCGAAGAACGCTACAATCTGGAGGGGGATACGCACGCAGGGTATGAAATTAAGAGTAAAATCATCATTCTACTCACCGACGGCAACAACAACTGTGGCCGGCACCTCCCGATGGAAGGCGCAGCCCTTGCAAAGCACTGGGGCATTCGCCTTCACACCATTGCCATCACCGATCCGCCCGAAACGAAAACCATTCAAACCCCACAGGGTCCGGTGGAAATCGAAGTGGAACCGTTGGTTCAAGAACGCATCCTCAAAAAAATGGCGGCCACCACGGGCGGCCTGTATCGCCGCGCAACCGACGAAGCGTCGCTACGCCATATCTATGAAGAAATCAACGCCATGGAAACCACGGAAATTGAATCCGAGCGCTACCATACCTATAAAGAAATCTTTCAACCTTTTGCGGCGGCAGGGCTGCTCCTGCTCATATGGCATATCCTACTCACATCCACGTGGCTTAGGAGGATTCCCTGATGCCTGTCCATTTTTATAATCCCGCCATGCTGCTCTGGCTCTGGCTGGTTCCAGCCGCGGCAATCCTTTTCGCGTATGCGGCCGTTCAGCGTAAAAAGTCCATTAAGGCCTTCGGAGCAGGAGCGCTCTTTATGAGCCGGAAACGCGAAGCCATGGGTGGATGCACCGCCATTGCGCTCATTATTCTTGCGCTGTCCCAACCCGCCTGGACTCTACAAGAACAGCAACTGCAAGGGGCGGGGCGCCATGTTATTTTCTTGCTGGATGTCTCGCGGAGCATGCTGGCCGACGACCTGCATCCCAACCGACTCGAAAATGCAAAAACAGCCATTCTCGACTGTATGGATAACTTTTCCGGCGATCGCGTTGCCCTCGTCTTATTTGCCGGGTCCGCTGAAATCCGATGCCCTCTGACCTTGGACTATGACTATTTCAGAATGGCACTCCGCCAAGCCTCGCCCAACAGTATCGGCGCCGGGGGCACCCTGATTGCCCATGCCATTAAACGGACCATTGAAAAACTGGTGGACCCTGAGTATGCCGGCATGCAGGACCTGATTCTGATTACCGATGGGGAGGATATGATTGAAGGGCCCGATGAGGTGGAAGCGGTCCACGAGCTAGAAGCAGCCGGCGTACGCTTCATTGCCATCGGAATCGGCGACCGCTCACACGGTAGCCGTATTTCACTACAGGATGAAGAAACCGGAACCCATTCCTTCATGAAACATGGGAACACCGAAGTGTGGACCAAGCTGCACTCAGAAACGTTGCGCCGCATGGCGGCGGCCACGACCGATGGCATCTATTTCGATGTGGCCACCGGCCCCCTTAACCTGTCGCAAATTTATCGCCAAATTATGACGAATGCCCAACAGACCACGACCGAGAAACAGGTCATGGAGCGCTACGAGGAAAAATTCCATCTCTTCCTGTCCGCCGCCGTCCTGGTTCTGCTGATTTCCAACCGCTGGCGGAGAACCTGATGCCTTTTAGCACATGGAAAATTCTATGCCTCCTTGCGGGGGCAGCCCTCCCCTCCATTGGCCAGTCCGCACCGCATTTTAAAGCCGGCAACAAAGCCTTGGCAGAACAACGCTATGAAAATGCAATTGATGCCTATCACGAAGCCGCCGCCAGTGCGCCGGACGAAGCCGGGATCTACTACAACCTAGCAACAGCACAATATCGACTGGGTGTATTTGAAGAGGCCATGAGTTCGTATGAATCTGCCGCTTCCATGGCGGAAACCGATTCCATGCGGAGTCACAGCTGGTACAACATCGGCAACTGCATGGTTAAAATGGGCGAAGCCCTGCGCGAAACCGATCCACAAGCCGCGATGAGCGATTGCCTGCAGGCCGCTTGGTTCTACCGTATCGCCCTAGATTACGATGCAACCTTCACCGATGCCGCCTATAACCTGGAAATCACACAACGGATTGCGGCCAGCATTGCAGAAGAAATTCAGCAGCAGGAAGAGGAAGAACAGCAACAAAATGAGCTCATTACCTATATTCGTGAAAAGCTTCAGGAATTTATTGACCGCCAACTCCAATTGCAGAAATTAAACGAGATCGGCGCGCCTCAGAAACAGCTGGAAAAAGAAACCCGAGAACTCGCCACCCTGATGGAACAATCCGGGCTACACCAGCCTATCCCCCTGCCCGACGACACCGTCCAGCCCGGCCCGCTCAAAGAAACGTGGGAGCACACCTTAAAGGCCGCCGCGGCCATGGCCATTCTGGATCAACCGAACGCATGGGCAGAGCTGCTGGCCGCCCTAGACTCGGCTCCCGCAGACCCCAATCAGCAGGAAGGCGAATCGGACGACGAATCGGACAACTACGAAGACTACGATATGGACTATGAGGAGTCGGACGAAGATGCGGATCAGTATGAAGAGGCCGATCCGTTCGGCGATTTCTCGGAATATGAAGAGATCCGGGGAGTTCCTCCTCCCAACCAAACCGAAATGGATATTCTTGCCGAAGAGGTCCGGAATATGGAACGTCGCAAAGAAAAAAAGGCGGGCGAATATAAAGCCGTCGAAAAGGATTGGTAAAATCGCGGAGAATAAATGCTTTGCGGAATCACGCCTTGATTCATTCAACGAACGCGAAACAGACCCCGACTCGGAATACCATATTAAGCGGATCACCAGATAGTGTACCGAGCAGGATCAATGCTTAGGTTGGAACGTTAAAATTTCACAGCGAATACTGCGGCAACATGTACCCCACTACCGCTAAAGGTGACATCTTCATTACCAATCCATCCTCCATCATATTCTTGCTCATGAGAGAAGGCTTCATAGCCAAGCTCCAAGCCAAGTTCGACCTTGCTACCAAGAAGAAAAAACGCGCCGCCCTTGACTCCAAAAAGACCATAAGAACCCGTACCGGAACCCGAATAACCGGAGGTCTCATTATCCGCGATGCCAATTCCAAGGTATGGGCCAACTTCTAAAACAATATGGTCGCCCGCTTTTGCAATAAATCCGCCCTGTAGCAAAACACCAAACGTGGTAAGATCAACTTCAATACCGCCATCAGACAACGCGTGGTTACCAAAGAAAACACCTCCTCCAAAGCTTCCGCCAATATTCGAATTGCTCTTACCCCACCAACGTTTGACTGCAATAATTTCTACTCGTGCGCCACCATCATCATTAATACTCCCAGATCCTCCGGAGGATTCAACTTCGTCAATGCCTGGTGCATTCCCTAAGGAAACTCGAATTGAAAAATCCTTTGATTCTTTTACCTCGGTCTCTTCAGCAACACAAACTCCGGCGACTAGTGATACTGCAATTGCTGTAGTGATGATATTACGCGTCATTGTTCTCCTCGTACTTCGGTTTGTATTGCAGAACTCGTCCTGATTTCTACAGAATTATTTTTTAGATTCAAACATCATCAGTGACCTGACATGGGAATAAAGCGGATAATACAACAGCTGTTATAAGTATTCTAGCTTTATCCGGTGGCCGACAACTATCCCAGCCGTCCATTCAGGGCTTATTTTGTGAGTGACTACCGGGGGAACCGAAACGTTTTATGCATCAGGGGGGGGGGTAACCAAAACGTCGATCAAAGATTGCCTGGGGGACCCGAAACGTTTTGCGTCTTCGTCCAGGGAATGAATCATCCCGATAGGAAAAGACACATTAACTCTTTTTTATCTACTTAGGACGCGTGAATTTTGAGCGATCTAAGTATGGCGCGATCCTCACCGGGCTCAAAGTCCTTAGATTTTATCGACTTTAACCTCCTCGGTGCGAGATCTACGCACCGCAATCCTTCCATCAAGTATTCACGGCTTCCAGATCAATGGGCGGGCTTCTTTATCTTTATTCCAACGATAAAAAGTGAAGCTCCAATTCCAATGAAAATTAGAGACCGAAGGATTACGAAGAGGACGTCTTTAAATAGATTTGGAGATACGGGACGGATTTCTGCATGTGCAAAATCGATAATGGATATATCTGAATTAGATGATTTAAATGCACGGGCCAAAGCATTTGAAATTTCTGCCGCCTCCTCAGGACTCGTACTTTCAACTGTCATACGAATTAAACCAACCGCTTCAGGATCAACGTTCAATTTAACGTTGCTATCCAGTATTTTTTGGGCGACCTGAAAGGGCAATTCCCGTCCTTCATGGCCCCATTTTTTTTGGAGTTCATGTTGAATAATTACTTGGAAATAAATATCGGAGGTTCTGATTCGTTCGGCTTTTTGTTGGGTTAAACCGAGGAGTGCGTCTTTGGTGTATTGTTGATTGCTGTTTTGAGGAAACGTAAGTTGAAGAATTGAATTCCCTTCATAGATTTCGGGAGACATCAGCGTGTACGCAACACCTGAGAGTAATTGTAATGGGGCTAAAGCAATTAAAATTCCGCCACTGATGATTAATATTTTCTTTTTCATATTTATATAAGTCCAGCCGGTCCTTGATGGCGCAGTCGGGATGAATAGAGGCTGGCCGAATATAGAATTCGCTCACCGATTCAGCGAAAGAAGCAATAAAATTATGAATAAGCCGATCAGGTAAAGGCTTTTGAACTCAAATCCCCAAGTCCAAAATGCTTTCCACAAGAAAGACCCCATTATGGGGTCCAAAGATGGTGGTTCGCTCATTTTTATTGATTAGAGTTTAGTTTGATTTCAATTCTCCAAATTTTATAGCTCGCATCATTTTTACCCTTACCCCAATAATATGTTTCAGATGCGGTTCCGTTGAGATACTTGGCAACACACTGTATGACCGCTTTATTTCCGGAGTGTGGACCTTTGGAATTACTTCCTAAAATAATCTCATCGCTATCAGTTCCAACATTTACCTCAAATTCTGCTGAGAAACTCATCCTTTTATAACTCTGGTTTATGATTGAGCATCCTTGAAAATCTCCCAAATCTTGAGTCAGTTTGGATGTGGTCTTTTCCCATTCATCAGGTGATGTTTTTGAGGTAAAGGCTGATGAAAAATATTCTGGGTTGAATTTCCTCCCCGTATCCAGTTGTTCCTGAAGAAACGCTGAATTCATTTCATTGAATTGGGTTATTTCTTCGGAGGCCTCTTCCATTTTCGTTTCGGCTAATCTCATCATCTTTTCCACCGTTTCTGGTCCTTTGATAATGATAACTCCAACCAACCCCACAAACAATAAGACCGGGATTCCGCAACCGATGAGAACTTTATTTTTCATGTCTGTTTTTCCTTCGCATCACGGTAGATCCACCCATTTCTGAGCGCCGCTCGGCTTTTGGCACCTTTACCGTTTACTTACGCCCGAGGACTGACTCGTTTCATTTATTCCGCGTTCCGCTCGGCAGTAATTTTATAATAACGAATAAGAGGCGTATGAGACGGTGTAATAGATATCACGTCTCCATTCCCATAGATATTATTGGTTAACAAGTTCCAGTTTCCATAAACCAGGTTATCGCGGTATGTGATGCTATAGACGCATGATAATGAGCTTTCAAAATTTATATCCCCTCCTGACATACCGATTCTGAGATAGTCTGCACTGTCAGCCGCATCGGTATCAGAAACAAATTCCTGCCAATTCAAGAAACCGTCCTTATCATAATCTTCGAGATCTGCGGCCTCCCAGTCGGAGTTGTACCCGAGATCTGAAAGCCATAGAAATGGAGTTCCGCGGGTTGTTTCGGACGGAATTTGTGTTGGAGCATACATGATTTCGGTTTGTAGAAAACCACCCGTTCCATCTGCAAGTACGATTTTAACTTCGGTAATCGTTACCGTTCCAAAAAATTGTTCAAATTCTATACGCCCTTCGGAATCAGCGAGCCAATAGCTTTGATCAGAATCGAGGTCAAAATATACTCTCGGTGCGGCATCAAGTTCGAACCAAATACCAGACCAAGTCTCATACGAAAATAACGAATCCTTATCTGCGTAAAACCGAAAACGAATTCCTTCACCATATTCAATTCCAGCACCTCCAAAGGCAATGTATAATCTTACATCATGACCATCCAGCAAGTCTTCGTCGCTAGTCGCCACTACTGTAAGGTTTGAGAACACATAGGAAACAGGAATATCAGGCTCCAAAGGAGTTGCTACTGAAAAAGCTGAATGGCAAACCAACAAGCATCCAACAATAATACATATCCCTTTATTCATTTTCTTCCTTAATGGGTTAAAAAATCGGCACTTATCAGTGTGTTTTATAGAGCATCCCCGCGCATACTTTCTCTACTCTTAGTATGGCAACATCATATTTATTACATAAAGATCAAAAAAAGTATAGTTTAAGTTTAACATAAGGTCTGAATGCAAATAACATATCATGTTAAATATTAATATGGGTATGCAAGAAAATGTCATATTATTTCGCCGAATCTGGGAAGAACGTGATGGAGCAGTAAAAAGGAGCGGGTAATGCACCCTTCCCCGCGCCCCATCCCTCGAGTTTGCCGGAAGCCCCCCGTTTCAGCCCCGCTTGATTCTTGCTCTTCCGCATTCCGCGCTTCGAACTGAGATTGCTATCCCGTTTCGACGCCCATTTCATCTCTGCTGAAAACGTGGAATCTGCCCTTTTTAGATTTCTGGGGTATGCCATCATCGGACACAAACCATTGAAACTTTTCGAAAAGAAGCGTTTCTTGATGCCCATCAAGGATCGCTTTTCATTTTGGAGGCAATCTCTGCTCAACATTTTAAACAAGGAACCGTCCATGAAGCGTAAAATTATTGAAATCGATGAGGACCTCTGCAACGGATGTGGCGACTGTATTGTGGGCTGTGCGGAAGGTGCGCTTCAGCTGGTGAACGGAAAAGCCAAAATGGTGAAAGAAGATTTCTGCGATGGTTTCGGCGACTGTATCGGCACGTGTCCGACGGGCGCACTGCAAATTATTGAGCGCGAAGCGGCGGCCTTTGATGAGGATGCCACCATTGAACACGTCCGCAAACAGGGCGGTGATGAAGCGGTGAAACGCATGCTGGATGCGGCCGTTGTACATGAATCTAAAGAAAAGGAGTCTGAAATGGAAAAACCAAAAATGGGTGGATGCCCCGGTATGCAGGTTCGCATGGCCGAAAAGAAAGAAACCGCAGCAAAGCCCGTCTCCTCGTCAATTGAAGGCGGCGGACAGGTGATTCAATCCGATCTCAAACAGTGGCCTATTCAGTTGCACCTCGTCCCCCCGACGGCTCCATTCTTTGATGGCAAGGAACTGGTGGTGCTCAGCACCTGTGGGCCCGTGGCTTCGCCGGATGTGCATTGGCGCTATGTGCGCGGTCGCTCTTTGGTGGTGGCCTGCCCGAAACTCGACAAAACGGAAGGCTATGTTGAAAAGCTGGCGAGCATCATGGCGGGGAACGCCATTCCGAAAGTGATTATTGTTCGTATGTCGGTACCCTGCTGCGGTGGCCTGACCCAGATTACACAGCAGGCCTATACTGCCAGCGGTCGCACGGACCTGATTGTTGAAGAAGTAACCATCGGTCTCGATGGCGAACTGCTCTCCACGCAACAACTCGCCGGATAATTTTCAATCGCTTACGCCGGAGAACTGGGGTGGAGGGCCTCGAGCCCTTCATCCCCGATGGCGCACTCCCTTTTTAGATTAAAAAAAGGGGGGTTCCATCAGCCCAGCCACTTCCAAGGGTTGGAAAGGATTTGAATCTCCTTGCCCTTCCAGATCATGATCTCATCGTCCGTCAGACGCAGGATCAGCCGCGATAAACTTTCCGGCGTGGTTCCAATGGCGGCGGCAATATCCTTTTTCGAGAGCGGGGTATGGATCAGCTCTTTTTCGCCATATTGCTCCCGCAGGAAGGTGAAAAAGCGGTATTCCACATCTTTGGTGGTCAGCTCCTGAATCCGCTCGGTGAGATAGCGCTGCTTCATCATTAGCAACGCAATAAAATCGTTACGAAATCCCTCTTCCGTCAGCAAGCGGTGAATTCCAAGCCGTGGAAAAGCCAGCACTTGCACGGGAGTAACCGCGCGAGCAGACACGGGGAAACGATCCCGCTCGAACAACACCACCTCGGCAAAGAGTTCGCCGGGCTTCACCACGCGGATGACCACTTCGCGACCATCTTTCGTATTCTTATGCAGCTGAATATTTCCATCCAACAGCAGGAACATACTTCCGCCCTTTTCCTCTTCGTGAAATAAGTATTCCCGCTTCTTCACCTTTTCCAACGAGCAAATGGCCGCCAGCTCGCTCCGATATTCCTCGGAGAGTCCCTTAAAAAAGGGCGTGTTATTCAGTAATCGTGCAATATCCATATCCGACCGACTTTGGACATGATTGCTCCGATTTTCAATTTCCAATGTTTGGAAATCTCACTTCGATGATCCCCGTTTATCCGTTCCTTTTCACCCCAGTTACCTATAGGGTCTTCCGTTCATTGGAGATCTTAATGTTTCTATTCGGAAAGAAAGAAGAAACCTGCGTGCAAATCCCGCTTGAAGTGAAGGGTAAGCTCTATTGCAGCCCCATGCCCTTTGGGCCCTACGATTCCTGCAATGGACTTCTTAAGATTTATAAGAAGAATCGAATCAAATTCGCCGTCATGCTCGTGACCGATGTGGAACTGGCAAAAAAAGCAAAACGCGATGTGATTAAGATCTATAAGGAAAATGGAATTCAACCGATCCGCTTTCCGATTGCCGACTATACCAGCCCCGAACTGCATGACTTCTCGGTGGTGGTCGATCGCGTATCAAACCTGCTCCGGACCGGCGCCCATGTGGCGGTCCACTGCAATGCCGGGGTGGGCCGGACCAGCGTTATGACCAGTTGCATTGCCCAAGACCTGCTGAAGCTCTCGGCTCAAGAGGCCATTTCCCATGTGAAGCATTATATGCAAACCAATATGACCGATGAGCAGATTCGCCTCGTGAAACGGTTCCAACCCTTGGAAGAACGGCTGCAGAGCCCTAAAGAGGAACGAGTTCCGGGTGCGACCGAGACGGGGGTTGAGTCCTGACGGCGTAGCCGCCTCAGGCCTCCACCGAGACCAATAGATTTTCGGCGGCCTCAAAGTTCATCAATACCGTCTTGCGACTCTCTCTCAGGCACAATTCAAGCGTTCCGCCCACGGCATCCGATTCAACCAGTTCAAAAACAGTGCCCGGAAACAATTTACGTGCGGCGAGCCAGCTCAGAAAATCGGCCGATTCTTCCACCACCTGAACCAGGTAGTAGGTGCCCGCGGCACAGCCGGATAAGGCTTGCGCGGAGCCGGGCTGAATCTCCCCCGAGGCAGAAGGAATCGGTGCGCCATGGGGATCGCGCACGGGATGCCCCAACATTTCATCCATTCGGTTGACGAAGCGTTCGGAAACCACGTGTTCCAGTTCCTCGGCTTCCTCGTGCACATCTGCCCAGTCCATCCCCACAATATCCACCAGAAACAGCTCCATGAGCCGGTGGCGGCGGATAATATTTAAGGCCATCTTTTCGCCCAGCTTGGTCAGCGCAGCTCCCCGCCGAGACTGATAGCGAACCAACTCCCGTTCGGCCAGATGCTTCATCATCTGCGTAACCGTGCCGGGGGTGACCCCTAAATCGTCGGCAATCACACCGAGATTCACCGATTCTTCGGGGTGCTCCTTGCCACGACGGTAGAGGGCTTTTAGATAATTTTCGATGGTGCGGCTATTCATTTTACGGCCTCTGTTTTTTTCTTAGATAGCGGACGAGTAACCCGTATTTTGGACTCAGCACCCAGGCGAACACAAATAGAAGGCCGGCGGCGCAGGCCATCATTCCAGAGGTCGTGGTGCTCTCAAAACCGATCCACGGCGGAATGATGATGGCACCAAGGTGGCCCAGCAGTGCGGAAAGAATCCCAAAGATCACACTCAGCCAAAGCATCAGGCCCAGGCGATCGGTCAGCAGATAGGCCGTCGAAGCCGGGACCACCAGCATGGCAATCACGATAATACTACCGACGGCCTCAAAGGCGGCAACCGTTGTGATCGCCACCATCGCCATCAGCAAATAATGCATCACCGCGGCATTAATACCCACCGTCGTCGCGAGGGACGGATCAAATGAACTGAGATTGAATTCCTTAAAGAGGGCTAAGATAATCCCTAAATTGATGAGGAACACCATGAGAAGACTCACCGCCGCACGCGGCACTTCAATCTCCACTCCCGCCCGTTGGAAGGTATAAAGAACATCCAGCGGAGTCAGCTCAACCGCGCCATATAAAACACATCCGGGATCGAGATCAACATGATCCGCCGCCTGCACGATCAAAAGAAGGCCCACCGCAAAGAGCGTGGTGAAAACAATGCCCATCGCGGCTCCTCGATCCACCCGCCCGAACCGGCTGACCCATTGGGTGAATACCGCCGTAAGCACCCCCACCACCGCCGCGCCGATAAACATCGGCAAGCTGGATCGGCTGCCCGTCAGCAAAAAACCAATGGCCAGTCCCGGCAAAACGGCATGGCTGATGGCATCGCCCATCATGCTCATTTTACGAAGCACCAGAAAACAACCCGGCAAGGCGCAAGCCGCGGCACACAATGCGCCAACGATCACAATCCAAGTATCGAATGCGAGCCAAATCATGAGGCCCCCTCCCCGGCATGTAAGGCATGTGGACTTTCAACATCGTGAATATCGCGGCCAGACTGCTTGAGAATATCCTCCAATTTACGAACCAACTCCGGACCCAGCACATGCTCAACCCGGTCGGCATCCCGATCCACATGCTGCGGAGCCACATCGGCATAAGCAATCAAATAGGTTTCCCACAAACGGTGATTGCGCGTCGCGCGGGCCGCCTTCCCAAAACCCGCTTCCGAAAGCTGAATATGCACGCCATCGAACCGATCCAGAAAATCGTCACATTTAGCCCGCCCAATCAGACGCCGCAGCTGCCGCGGAGTCCAGGAGCGCTTCGCCAGCAGCGCCTCAAACGATACCGGCACATTACTGATTTTTGGCTGTTGCTCGCAGCACCGTTGCTGCTCCTGCAGTTCATATACCGCCCGAAGCAGGTTTTGCCGACCCATCCGGCGCTGCAACCGAAAATGGGTGCGCTGACGAAGGACAATCCCACGGGCCGTGCCAAAAAACATACTGAAGAGAAACACCGAGGCCGCCACCAGCACAATCACCGCACCCGCCGGCAACCGAGGTGTGAGCGCACTGATCGCCGAACCCCACCACCCACTCACCCCGCCCACGAATCCAGCAATCACCAGCATCCACCGGAGATCATCCGTCCAGAATCGAGCGGCCGCCGCCGGCGTGATTAGGAAGGCAATAATCAAAATCAGTCCCACCGACTGCAAACCAATCACCGTGACAGCACTAACCAGCGACAGCAAAATGATATCCAACGTATGAAGCGGCCAACCGATCGATCGGGTAAACCCTTCATCAAAACAGAGCAACGTAAACTCCTTGAACAAGAAAACACAGAGCACCACACAAACCAAAGCCACCCCCGCAATCAACAGCGCATCCCGCATCACAATGGAGGCGGCTTTGCCATAGATAAAGGATTCGAGTCCCGCAGCACTGGCCCCCGGCATGGTTTGCACCATACCCAGCACCACCACGCCCAACCCAAAAAATACCGAAAGAACAATACCCATCGCCGCATCATCCTTAATCCGCGAGGTATTCCGAATCAGCATCACCATGCCGACCCCGATTAAACCGGTGAGTGAAGCCCCAAAAAGTAAGCCACCCAGCGCTTTACCGCTGCCACCGCCTGCCACCATGATCATGAATAAAATGCCAATGCCTGGAAGGCAGGCATGCGAAAGCGCATCGCCCATCAGCGACCGCTTGCGCAAAAGCAGAAACGATCCAACCAACCCAGAAGCAATGCCCAATACCGTCGTGCTGAGCACCACCAGCCGCGTGTTATAATTCCGCAACAGGGCCACCGCCATAAATTCGTCCACCGTCGGCCACTCCGCCCCCGGATTCACCAATCGGGCAAACCGAATCCTCTCCGGCCCCGCCTCATCGTGCGCAGGCAAAGGACTCGCCTCCAGCGACAGGGCGCACAGAAGAACAAAACCGAACAAGAACCGTTTAGCGTATTGAAAGAAAGCCATCATGGTTGCCGAAAGGGGGTAATGTCTCGCAAAGCCTGCCCGGCTTCATCCAGCAAGGACAGCTTACCGCCATACGTCTCTTTCAATCGCTCGCGCGTGAAAACCTCTTCCGTCGGCCCCGAGGCAACCACCCGCATATTGAGCAGCACCACCCAATCAAAATATTCTTTCACGGTCGCCAAATCATGGTGAACCACCAGGCAGGTTTTTCCCTGATCCTTCAGTTCATGCAGCAGAGAAATAATGGCGCGCTCAGTGGCCGCATCCACCGCCGCAAACGGTTCATCCATGAAATAGAGCTTCGCATCTTGAGCCAGCGCCCGAGCCAGAAAAACGCGCTGCTGCTGCCCCCCAGAAAGCTGACTAATCTGCCGTTTGGCCAGATGGGCAATTCCAACATGCTCCAACGCCTGCATCGCCTCCTCTTTATGCATCCGTTGCACCGGCCGAAACAACCCGATCCGCCCATACGTACCCATCGTAACCACATCGAGAGCACTAATGGGATAGTCCCAATCCACACTTTCGCGCTGCGGAACATATCCCACCAACGATCGCTGCTTCGCATACGGCTTCCCATAGACCATCACCCGTCCCGACGTCTTCGGAATGAGATCAAGACAAGCCTTGATCAGCGTGCTCTTTCCCGCTCCGTTAGGCCCCACAATCGCCACCAATTTGCCCTCCGGGATATCGAGATCAATATCCCACAGCACCGGCTTACCGTGGTAAGCCACCGTCAGATCATCAATGGCCAAAGGAGCCTCCGGTGGATGCGTTGGAATCTTCCGTTTCGGGGCGGGTTTTGTCTTTTGATTCGATTCAGTCTTCATGAGAAAGCCTATTTTGCATGCCCCCTTCGGGAGCATTGCCCCCAAGGGCCCGCGCAATGATGGTTACATTATGGTCGATCATGCCGATGTAAGAACCTTCATAGGTTCCCGCGGCACCCATGGCATCAGAAAATAGTTCGCCGCCGATTTTGATGCGATGCCCCTTTGCTCGGGCGCCTTCCACCAAGGCCCGCACATTCTTATCGGCCACCGAAGTCTCCACAAATACCGCAGGAATATTGCGCTCCGTCAAAAACGTAATGAGCTGTTCAATATCCCTCACGCCCGCTTCCGACTCCGTACTCAATCCCTGAATGCCCCGAACCTCAAGCCCATAAGCACGACCCAAATAGTTGAAGGCATCATGGGCCGTCACCAACACACGCTGCGTTTCAGGAATGGACCCCAACACCTTGCGCGCATAGGCATCGAGCTCCTCCAGCCGGGCTTTATAGGCCGCTGCATTTGTTGCATAAACTGCTTGTTGCGAGGGATCAAAATTCGACAGTCCCTTCGCCACCACATCAACAGCCCGAATCCAGCCCTGCACATCCATCCAAACATGCGGATCATAGTGCTCGGTCGCATCCGTTAGCACATAGTCGCCCTGATCCAAAATTTCCTCTGTCACCGCATAAACCAGCTTCCCCTTACGCGCCATGCGAATGAGCACATCGCCCATCTTGCCTTCGAGCATCAGTCCATTATAGAAAATAACATCTGCCCGGCTCAGCGCCACCACATCGTTGCGCGTTGGTTTATAAAGATGAGGATCCACCCCCTCGCCGATAATTCCCTGCACATCCGCCCGATCCCCCGCCACCTCGCGCACAATATCAGCAATCATCCCGACCGTCGCGGCCACCTTATAGGATGCTGGTTCAGCAGCCGTTGCGGCAAAAACGCCCCAACCTAAACAGGACCACCTGAAAACGTTCATCAATTTTCGTATCATTTTCAATCCTCATCTATTGGATTCATAAAACAGACTTTGATTAATCAAAGTAGACTATTTGCCAAACTAAACGCCTCCCTCACAAAAAAGTCAAGTCTCGGCAACATTCCCCGCAGGGCGGAACCGATCTCCCCCGTTCCTCCTCCAGCGATTGGGCACGAATCGTTAAACCCAACACCAAGTCGAGCGAGCTCCCGCTTCATGGGGCGAATCTTTACACGTCAAATAAGTAAGAGTCTCTCTTAATCATATAAATTTGACATTCAAACAACCCACCAACCCCTTGCCATTGCAAGTGATGCT
>JBAHZU010000137.1:0-12460 GCA_037132875.1 Pontiella sp. | reverse complement strand
TCGAGCCGCAAGATGTAGCCATCTGGACGGACGCGTTGGCCACTTGGCGCAAGATTTGCCGTCCCGCATAATTTCATATTATACTCTTTGTCAAAGTATGAGGTGTCCCGTTTCGATGGGACACCTTCTTTTTTATCTAAGCAGGAGCCCTGTATGCGGGACTGAAGTGAAGGAAGATTCTGAATATAAGAGGCTTTTTTACTTCTCTCGGCCGGAAAGATGTTCTTTATATTTCTTGCCACTACAGCAAAGAAAGGTAATGCACATGGATATAATCACCTTCCATCCCGAACTTCCTATGTTTTTGCATCGAAAGATTATCGGGAGTTCCGCGCAACCCTCGTCGAAATGGATCGAATCCCCTCGGTTTCCGGCCTGGAGAATCGCTTCATTACACGCCAAATCAAAATTCTTGAAGAATCGGCAGATAAACCGTTCTCTCCCCGGCGCGCGCAGCGGCATGGCCGAACATTCCGGCTGGCGCTGCGCTATGGCATCTTGCTCGCCATCACCACGGAGTCATTTCGAAAGCTTTCTCGACAGGTAGCCGACAGCTTGCTTTTTCAATGGTTAACTCATACCGCTTTTGTCGATGGCGTGCGCCCTATATCCAAAAGTACGTTGGAGCGTTTCGAGAAAATCTTTCCAGAAAGCGAATTGGCCACGCTCATTCATGAAATCACGGGGGCGGCCGCGGATGCCGTGGTTGCGGGCCAACTGCTTTACCGAGAAATCGCCCTGTGCTTCGATGAAATCTTCGTGGACTCCACCTGCGTGAAGGCCAATATCCATTTCCCAGTCGACTGGATCTTGTTGCGCGACGCTGCAGAAACGCTTATCGGCAGTATCATCCAGATCCGCAAGCACGGCCTCTATCATCGTATCGATCCGCCCGAACAGTGAAAACAAGCTCTGCATTGAGATGGCCCATACCCGTAAAAGAAAGATGGGAAGAAGCGTAAAAGGATCTTCCGCCTCCTGCAAAAGCGGCGCGGCTCCACTCCACCGAAGGTCGTATCGGCCTGTTTAAAAATGCCTATCTCGGAACTCCCTGCGAAGTAAAGGCTTCACGAATCGCAAAACACGAATTGAATGGTGTGTCCTCGGACACAACCTTTGGAAACTCGCCACCATGGCCGCGCAAAAACGCGCCGAGCTCGAAGCCGAACTCGCCGCAGCGGCATAACCCATCTGAGATCAGCGTTCTTCAAAGACAGAGGTATGTCCAAATTCGTTGAAAATCAGAGCATTTCAATGTTCAAACCATTCGAGACCAAAAAAACTCACCCCACGGTCTTCAGAAGATCGAAATCTGGCCGATTAAAATTTCGTTCAAATGGGACATCCTCTAGTTAATGAAGGCGCCAATAATATCCCATCCATGGAATCCGGCTAGTGGGTCAAATCTCGGTCGCTTATACAACAGAGCTTCCATCTGATTGAGTTTGACCCTAATTTGGTGATATCCCTTTTCCTTATTTCACCCCTCGGCGGTTTACCCATTTCCCCACGTCTACTTCGACTTGAGCCCCTTGGGGTTGGCATCTATACCCCGAACAGCCTCACCTCGTATGTGCAAAAAACTTGGACCCTACAGTCTTCACGAGAACAATGTGTAGGCAAAACACTTCAATTCGAACCTCTCAACCCCTATGATTGGAACCATGAAAATCCGATTCTCAGTCCAGACCATCCGAAGGGCATGCTTGCTCGCACTTTTTTTCGCAGCCGCCTCCCTTCCACTGGCGAACTTGTGGATACGAACAGACACGAACGGTACAGTATTTTTTGAGGCCGAATCGATTCCCTCGAAAAAGGTCGGACTGGTCCTCGGCTGCGGACGGAATATTTATTTCCACTACCGTATCGAGGCCGCGGCAAAACTATTCAAAGCCGGCAAGATACAGCACATTCTCGTCAGCGGAGACCATCATACTGCCACCTATAATGAAGCGAGTGCCATGAAGAACGCGCTAATTAAACAAGGGGTGCCCGCCGAGCAGATCACCTGCGATTACGCGGGGTTTAGCACCCTCGATTCCATTCTCCGGGCGAAAAAAGTATTTGGACTCAACCAGCTCACCATCATTTCACAGGAATTCCACGTTCGGCGCGCCCTATTCATTGCAAAACGCAGCAACCTCGAAGCCATCGGATTTTGCGCAAAAGCAGTCGAAACCTCCATCGGGGCACCCACTCAACGGCGCGAAGCATTCGCCCGCGTTAAAACCGTACTCGACCTCTACCTTCTCAACCGCCAACCCCGTTTTCTCGGCGAGCCAATCTCGATCCAACCGGAGCCCCGCTCTCCGGCCTTGTTTTCTGCCGATAAGGCTTGAGCCCATTGAGACATCGTATAAGCATACTGCCTAGGTTTGAACATGACATTACTACTTAATATTTTAAAAGAGATCTGGCTCGTCACCGTTGAAATGGCGCCTTATCTCCTTTTTGGTTTTCTGATGGCGGGTATTCTTTCCGTACTGATTTCGCGCGACTATGTGCGCCGCCATCTGGGAGGCCGCAGCTGGATCGGGGCCTTTAAGGCCGCACTCATCGGTGTGCCGATGCCCATCTGCTCTTGTGGTGTAATCCCTCTGGCAGCCACGCTGCGCAAGCAGGGAGCCAGCCGAAGCGCTACGGCCTCGTTCTTGGCCTCCACGCCACAAACCGGCATTGATTCTCTGATGATTACCTATGCCCTGTTGGGCTGGGTATTTGCTCTTTTTCGCGCACTGGTGGCTTTTATTTCAGGCATCCTCTGCGGAGTGGCTGTGGCTGCAATTTCCGAAAAAGAGGACGAACCGCCGTCAACGGATGAAACCCCTCCTCTTTCTTCCTCGAATCATCCGCATATCCTGGTTCGAATGCTCAAGTACGGATTCATTTCGCTACCCAAAGATATTTCAAAATCCATGGTCCTGGGGATCATCATTTCAGGCATCATTAGTGGGCTCATTCCGGTAAACTTTTTTGCCGACTATTTAGGCGACTCTCCATGGGCCATGCTCCTGATGCTCGTGATCGGCATCCCGCTATACGTCTGCTCCTCAGCATCTGTTCCCATTGCATTGGCCTTTATTAAAGCGGGACTCTCTCCCGGGGCCGCTCTCGTTTTTCTGATTACGGGTCCTGCTACCAATGCCGCAACGCTCACAACGTTGTGGAAAATTATTGGTAAAAAACAACTCGTGGTATTTTTAAGCACGCTCGCACTCTGCGCTTTGGCTGCAGGCTTCATCATGAATCAGCTCGCACCCTCCATCGGTCTCGAAGAACAACTTTGCCAGAACCACGAGCAGACCACTGGATACCATCTGCTCTATGCCGCGGTCCTGATCGTTATACTGCTCAAAGGTATGTGGCCGGAATCAAAGAAAAAAGAATCCAATTGCGAATGATAACGCATTTTACTGCTCCAATTACGGTAAAAAAACCTTTCGCTTTTTAGCATGTGCTTGTAAAGTACTTGCATCGTAGACCGGGGAAGCACTATGGAAAATATTAAGCATAAGATCATGATCATTGATGATCATCCAATCATTCATGATGGACTAAAAACTCTGCTAAATTCAGAGACCGATCTCGATATTTCCTCAACAGCATCCTCCGCAAAAGAGGCCATCCAGATCATAAAAAAGGAGGTTCCAGATGTTGCCATTGTGGATCTCTCTCTAGGAGACACGGATGGAATACCTCTAATCATTCAGCTTAGAAAACTCTGCCCCGAATTGCGCATTCTGGTTTATACCATGTCCGAAGAAAAGTTATTTGCAGAACGGACGGCCTCCGCAGGAGCGAATGGATATGTCATGAAAACATCCTCGCCCTCGGAGCTCAAAGAAGCCATTCGAACGATTCTTTCAGGAGAACTCTATTTCACACCGAAAACGAAAAAATGGATCCAGAGTCAGAAATCTGGTAAAAATAAAAGCCCGCGCAAACTCCTGGACGTCTTATCAAACCGAGAGATGGATATCTTCAAACTGATTGGCGAGGGCATGGACACCGCAAGCATCAGCACGCATCTGTCCATCAGCAGAAATACTGCGGATACCCACCGCATTAATATCAAAAATAAATTAAATCTACGAAATGGAAAGGCCCTAGACCGGTTGGCCTACGAGACGATTAAACGAGGGAAACTCCCCCGATAATCTTCCAAGATGGATGATAAAAAAAATACGTTAAGTTCATAACGTATTATTAAAAAAAGACAGGCAGGGCGGTAAGCCGGATTCTGTTCCCTTACGGGTCAGTCATTTATCTAGTGCGTTCAACCCGGAACTTAAACGGAGCGGGCAGCTCCTTGGTTCCCTATTTGATCTTGCTCCGGACGGGGTTTACCATGCGACCATTGTTACCTCTGGCCCGGTGGGCTCTTACCACCACCATTTCACCCTTACCCCGGCGAACCGGGGCGGTATATTTTCTGCGGCACTTTCCATCCCATGCGGTCTTGCACATGGGTTCCCGCGTTAACCACGGGACGTCCTGCCCTTTGGAGTCCGGACTTTCCTCCCTTTCCAAATTGGAAAGAGCGACCGATACACCCTGCCTGAAACTGGTTATCCGCGTTCTGGCGGATTGTAGACAATACGTCCACAAAAATTACATGCGACCACTTTGGCCGGATTACGCGCATCATTAGTGACCTGAGGAGGAAGTTTCATATGACATCCACCGCAGTGTCCACCCGATTCAATGAGCACAACTGCGAAATCTTTTTTATTGTTCAGAATACGAGTATATTTCTGAAGAATATTTTTATCGCATCCTGATGCAGCGCGCACACGATCGGCCTTCATGCCGTCAATTTTTTCAAGAAGATAAGCCGAGCGCTCTTCCAACTCGTCAAGCTCGTCGGTGATGCCCTCGCGTTCTCCGCTCAATTTCCCTTCGCATTCGGCAACAATCGTTTTGCCGGATTCGAGCGCTTCCATCAACTTGATTTCTTTTTCTTCAAGCCCCTTGATTTCGTCCTCAACGCCACCAATTTCTTTCACAAAAGCCCGATATTGCTCATTGGTCTGAGCATCCATCTGCTGATTTTTGTATTTGATGACTTTTTCCTTCAGGGATTCCACCTCAAGCTCCTGCTCATTCAGCGTGGCTTCAGTATGTTTCCTACTGTCGAGCGCCATATCAAGCTTGTGCTTCGAACCGCTTAGTTGCGCTTCAATATCGCTCTTCCGCTGCGGGATATCGCGGAGTTCCCGCATGAGCTTGATCAGTTTACGATCTTTCTTCTGCAAGGCATAAATCGGTTCCAACGGATGCGACACAGGCAACCTCCTTTTCTATTTCTAAAAACAAGCTTTGCAAGGTACTCGTTCACTTCGAACAAGTCAAAGCGATCAAGCGACTTATTTACTGCCGGGATGAACCAGCTTAATACCTTCCGTACAAAGTGGACAATCAGATGGTTCATACGTAACGGGCTCAATATCCAAAAGACTCACCAATGGAGCCTCAAACGTAGCCTTCCCACCACTTCGATTAACCAACAGACCAATGGCAACAACTTCTCCGCCATGCTCATTAACAATATCAATGGTTTCCTGAACGCGCCCCCCGCGGGTCACTACATCCTCGGCAATGACAAAGCGCTCACCTTGTTTGATTTTAAAGCGACGTAGCACCAGTTTATTATCTTCTTTTTCAACGAAAATAAAACGAACGCCTAGCGCACGAGCCACATCATGACCAATCGTAATTCCACCCATCGCCGGAGCAATGACCGTATCCACGTTCAGCTCCTTCAGTTCCTCCTTCATCTTCTCAACCAATGCTTCACAGAGCTGCCCTGCAATACGCGGATATTGAAGAACGAGTGCGCACTGGAAAAATTGATTGCTATGAAGACCCGAGCGTAACTCAAAGTGCCCATTTAGCAAGGCACTTGTTTCTTCAAAGATTTTTAATACTTCTTCCTGCTTCATTTCATCTCCCATTAAAAGTTTGGCAATTCAATCGACGTATTTTTTCACACTCGCCCCAACTCCGTCCATTGGAAACTCAACAAACTCCTCTTTTTTACACCAACAAGAGGCGCCCCGCAAAACAGGACGCCCCTCAAAAGTTTTCCAAAAAGGTGGAAAATTATTTAGCGAGCAGCTTGAGAGCCTCAACCTGTCCCTGACGGGCATAATCGGCCGCCTCAGCCAGAATACGAGCTGCTTCCTGTGGAGCATGGAACCCCATGGAGTTTTCTGCAGCAATATAATCAAGGCGCCACTGCGCTTTACGTTGCATTTCCAAGGCCGGCTTCAGTTCTTCATGAGTGGCTCCAGCCTCCTTGGCTTCCATCACGGCATCCATCAAGTCATTCAGCGCTTCTCCTCCACGGAGCAACAGCTTGTAATTGATCTGCTGGATACTATCGACCAGGTCAAGAATCTCCTGTTCAGATTTGCGATGACACGTCTGGCAAGCGCGGTTGACGTTCAACAACGGACTACGAACCCAGTGATCAGAAATCTTAGAGGCCCCATCCCGCATATAAGGCATATGGCAGTCGGAGCAGGAAACACCACTCCGAGCATGAACGCCCTGACTCCACAGCTCAAACTCCGGATGCTGTGCTTTGAGAATCGGCGCACCAGTTTCTTTGTGTTTGTAGTCGTAGAAGCGCTCGCCGTTGCTCAGCGTTGTTTCATCCCACTCTTTTTCAGCCCCCTCCATCGTGAGACCATTACTCCAAGGGAAGGTCAGAGGGAAATCAGAAGAACAATAGTATTCCACATGACACTGCCCGCAGACGAAGGAGCGCATTTCATTGCGAGAAGAATCTTCGTTTGGATCGTATGGTTCCGAACGGGAACCCGAACGCCAGATGTCAATGGAAGGAATCGCCGGAACCGGCGCATCGGAATTCGCCAATTTCCGAATGCCTTCGATAAAGCCAGGACGTGTCACACGAATTGCCATGGAATCTGGATCGTGACAGTCCACACAGGAAACCGGATGGTCGTGGCCCATATCATGAACCATTTCATTAAGATCCTCATAAGTCATGGCATGGGTCTTTTTCATTCCAGCCATCGCATCGCCATCCCCTAACTTACGGTAGACCGGCATAATGGACGCATGACAATGCATACAAGAACCCGACTGTTGCACGTTATGTCGCTTGGTTCCTTCTTGATCACTCAGCATGTACGCATGTCCGCGACGATCGCGATAGTCGATCGAGAAGGCATAGCCTTTAAACATTCGCTTAAGCCAATGAAATTCAGGACGATCAATTTTCTGCTCGGGAAGCGCTTCGCTGCCGCCATGCCCACCAAAAGTCGTTTTCGTACTCAAAACCGTACGTTTATACCCATCATACTGCTTCGGCCAGTTTTTTCCCCACTCTGCGGGATCGGTCGTATCCTCTGTCACTTCCACCACACGCACATAGCGATCTTTTGATTCTGACTTACGCTCAAAAATATTCGTGAGCAATGACGTCACCAGTGCTGCTGCAATGGCAACAACAACAATGAGTCCGATAAATATTCCGATATTTCCCTGTTTTTTCTGTAGCTTATTCATGATTCTTCATCTCCCGTTTCACTCCTAAATCTGCTCCACCGATACTGGTTGGCAACGCCCCGTGTCCCACCGACGCATGACAATGCACACAACTAATCGCATCGGGATCCGAGGCATCCCGTTTAAACATTTCGTGAACCATATCGTCATGACATTCAACGCAGTTTCGCTGAAGAATGCGGGTATTTTTCCCTTTAATCATGATCGGTTCTTGAAAATCCTGCATGGTAAACCCCTTCGAGTGGTGCCAACCATTTTCTGCCTTCGCAATGTACTTGCCGATGAAATCATGCGGAAGGTGACAATCCACACATCCCGCTACAGCATGATGACTCGATTTTTGCCAAGAATCATATTGTGCATTCATGATATGGCAGTTTGCACAGGCCGCCGGATCGGTACTAAAATAAGACAGTCCTTCCGCATAACGGAAAGTAAATGCGCCTATGCCCGCCAGCAATCCTAGCAGAACGCCCAGAATTATTGCCTTTTTACTCAACATCCTCATTAACCTCTTTATAAATGGTGTTCAGAATACTCAACAAACTCTCAACCTAATAGAACCACCACATGTACAAAAAAAATACATCACTACCATCGCAGTTAAAAGAATTAAATCCCTTTGCGCCTTATCGGAACTCAGTTCCATTAAGCCCATAAAACAGCTTGCTTCCAGCCACATAAACACGTATTAGATTCACGCCTTTTTAAGAACTGGGATTATATCATGAATACCAACCATCTGCAAACTTACCTCGTTAATGTTTTGGGCTGCAAAGTGAACCAATACGACGCCCAACAAATCGAACAGTTGCTCGAACGTTATGGCCTGAATCAAACCGAACAGTCGGACGATGCAGATGTGATTGTTGTGCACACCTGCGGTGTTACTGCGGCTGCGGCGCAAAAATCCCGCCAAACCATTCGAAAAATGCAGCGCAACAATCCACTGGCCCACGTGATTGTCACGGGATGTGCCGCCACCGATGAACTCACACGGATTGACCAAGACCCCATATTCCGTGTGCCGGCCGGATCCGACTGGTTGCAGCGCTTGGCCGAACAGCTCGATTCCCTCGCCATGCCCAAGCAGCACGGCGTGAAAGGCATTGAAACCGACACCTTCACCATTTCCCGTTTTGGCAATCATACTCGTGCCTTTCTGAAAGTGCAGGACGGGTGTGATATTGGCTGCTCCTTCTGCATCATCCCGCAACTCCGCAAAGAACCGCGCGATAAAGCCATTGAAGATGCCGTACGCGAAGCCACCGCCCTCACCCAGGCAGGCTATCGAGAAATTGTGGTCACCGGAGTCAGCGTTGGACTCTACGGCCGCGGCCGGGACTCCTCCCTGGCAGAAATACTCCGCCACCTCATTCAGGTTCCAAATATGGGAAGAGTCCGCCTGTCCAGTCTGCATCCCGGAGAACTGACCGATGAGTTGCTCGAGGTCTGGTCCTCATCGCCCAATATTATGCCACATCTACACCTCTCCCTACAGTCCGGCTCCGATGCCGTGTTGCACGCCATGCGGCGCGGCTACACCGCCGATGAATACTCCGATGCCGTCGAACGGGCTCGCGCCGCACTGGACAATCCGGCCTTCACCACCGATGTCATCGTTGGATTCCCCGGGGAGACCGACACCTATTTTGACGAAACCTACGCCTTCTGCAAAAAAGTAGGCTTCTCGCAGATGCATGTTTTCACCTACTCCCCCCGTCCCAAGACCATCGCCGCAAAAATGGGTCATCAGGTTAATGGCGCACGGGCCATGAAACGCAGCGAACGCCTGCGGGAACTCGGCGAAGAAATGGCAGCCAACTATCATAACCAATTTCAGGACAAAACAATCGACGTGTTGGTTGAGCGAGTTAAAGACGAAAAAGCAACCGGCTATTCCCGGCACTATATTCCCGTAGAGTTCCAATGTTCGGAAGATCTACAAGGAAAAGTGGTCCCCATACACATCTCCAACACCTGCGCCTCCGTCATTTCGGGGATGAATAGACTTTAACCCCACCCCCTGCTTTATATAGGTTTCTCAAACCTATGAGGAAAATGAACAACAATATGGATACCGGCGTTCGCGTTTGGCAGGAAAAACTGCTCGACCGTTCGATCCGTCGCAGCCGCAAATTAACGCGGCTCAAAGAGGCCGTCGGCTCCTCACTCAACTTCCAATGCTTGGAAATCAGTGAAGGCGATGGGACGATCAGCGCCCAGCTACGCACGCTTGGTGGTAGCTGGAAAACGGCCGTCATTTCAAAAGAAGCAGCCGATTCCACCGGCTACAGCCTCAGCGAGGCCATTACCACACTCGAAAGCGAAAAATTGCCCTTCGAAAACCACTCATTCGACCGCCTTGTCATTGTGGATGCGCTCAAATGGTTTCCCGACGATGCTGAATTCATCCGCGAATGCCACCGCGTTCTCAAAAACGATGGCTGGCTGATCATCAGTGAAAGCCGACGCATGCCCTTCAGTATGACGGCTCTTTTTCAGCGAGGGTTCGGTCTGGCCCCCACCTCTCGGGGCAGTTTCCGCAATGGATACAAGGTACACGAGCTCTTTGATAAATTGAAAGACGGCTACGATGTCCCAGAAACCGCAGTCTATTCCAACGGACTGCTGGAATCCACCGCAACGCTAGGTGAAGCCTTCCAGAAATTGATTACCCCCTTCCCCTACTGGCTGGTTCAAGAGCACATGCCGCAGAACGAGTTCAGATGCTTTCAGCATCTTCAAACCTTGGGTAATATGGCCTTCCCCTTGCTCTGGTTGCTTGCACAATTTGAATTCATTCCCGGCCACAAACTACTAGTCCGAAGCCGACGTCGCTACTGGCGCCCGCGCCTTCAACCCAAACTAATCGACGGCCGCTCCATTGCTGAAGCCGCCATCAACACCAAAATAGGAACGGCGGCTCCGTTTTAATGAAAATTAATTATCGAAAACTCGAACAGGCCATCGGCTATCGCTTTAAAAAGAAAGCCCTCCTTGAGCTGGCCGTAACCCACCCCTCCTTTCGCTACGAAAATGAAGGGATTGACGACGACAATCAACGCCTTGAATATCTCGGAGATGCCGTGCTCAGCTTGATGGCCGCAGTGCATTTGTTTGAAAATCATCCCGATTCCCGCGAAGGCGATATGTCCAAACTTCGCAGTCGCCTCACCCAAGACCGCAAGCTGGCCCTGATTGGGGCCTCCATCGGCATCGGTGAATTTCTATTGCTCGGCGTGGGTGAACGAAAAAATGGTGGCGCAGAACGCGGCTCCAACCTCGCCGATGCCGTCGAAGCCATCATTGGAGCCGCCTGGACCGATGGCGGCGCACGAGCAACCAACAAGATTTTCAAAAAGGTCTTCCTGCCGGAACTCGACGAGATTAAAGAAGCCCCGGTCAAAAAAAGTAACCCCAAAGGGGCTCTGCAGGAACTGGCCCAGAGACAAGAGCACGACATTCCAGCATATGAAACAATCGAAACCGCCGGCCCCGAACACGACCGCGTCTTCACCGTCGAAGTCAGTGCTTGCGGTAAAAAATGGCAAGCCAAGGCCGGAAGCAAACGAGAAGGCGAACGCCTTGCAGCCCTCCATGCATTGGATGAATTAAGCCAGTAAGCCGAGAAATTAAGACCGGGCACCCCAAACGAAAACCTCTGAGGTTCCCTCAATCTTGACGGCCCAAATAACAAATAGGATTATTTCATGAACGGTTATCTAATTTTCATCCTCATCCTGCTGATTTTCAGCTGGTTGCTCTCGTTGATTGTTGAAACTCTCAACGTGCGCAACGTTTCCACCCATATTCCCGACGAATTCCACGGGATTTATGACGACGAAAAATATGCCCAGTCGCAACGTTATTTAAAAGAGACCACCCGCTTCGACCAGATCCAATCCGTCATCATGTTGCCACTCACCATCGCGTTCATCCTGCTCGGAGGCTTCCGCGTATTGAACAACGTGGCCACCGCCACTGCCGAACACATGATTGTGCAAGGGTTGGTCTTCGGCGGACTCCTCATTTTGATCAGCCAGCTCGTCAGCCTGCCCTTCAGCCTCTACAGCACATTCGTCATTGAAGAAAAATACGGATTCAATAAAACGACTGCAAAAACCTTTTTCGTAGATTTGCTAAAAGGACTCCTGCTCACCATCCTGCTCGGTGCCCCAATCTTCGCCCTCGTTCTCTGGATCTTTTCATCGGTGGCCAACGCTTGGCTCTGGGCCTGGGGCGCACTGAGTCTCATCCAGCTCTTGGTCATGTTTATTGCGCCAGTCGCTATCCTCCCGCTCTTTAACGCCTTCACGCCCCTCGAAGACGGCGAACTGCGGTCAGCCATCGAAGACTATGCCGCCGCCCAAAAATACACCCTTAGTGGAATTTTTAAGATCGACGGTTCCAAGCGTTCCACCAAATCGAATGCCTTTTTCACCGGATTTGGAAAAACAAAGCGCATCGCCCTATTCGACACTCTCATTGAAAACCACACGACCGAAGAACTCGTCGGCGTACTCGCCCACGAAATTGGGCACTGCAAGCGCGGACACATCAAGAAAGGCATCATCATTGCAATGGCTACCACCCTACTGATGTTTTTCATTCTCTCGCTCTTCATCACCCAAAGCGGGCTCTACCAGGCATTTGGAATTGAAGATACGCCGCTCTATGCCGGCCTCATCTTTTTCGGATTCCTCTACGCACCCATCAGCATGATCCTTGCACTACTCGGCAACCTCCTCTCGCGCAAGCACGAGTTCGAGGCCGACGCCTTCGCCGCAGAAACCACCCAGGCCCCCGACATCATGATCAACGCCCTCAAAAAGCTTTCCGTCGACAACCTCTCCAACCTCACCCCGCATCCCCTCAAGGTTTTCCTCGAATATTCCCATCCTCCCGTTCTCGAACGCAT
>JBAHZU010000135.1:0-5919 GCA_037132875.1 Pontiella sp. | reverse complement strand
AGTTTGGCGGCTTCACTTTTCAGACGGTCCGATCGGGCAACATGGAGCCGTCGACCCAACGGCCTTCAACAAGAATCTCTCTCGGCGAGTCCGGAATTCCAAAGCTATTTTCGTTTATTTGAGAGATGATGGTCTGGATGGCCGTGCGGCCAATCTCTTCAGGATTTTGGTCGATCCCCGCATTGATCGGATTGTCATATTTGCTCATGGAGGCCAATCCAAGATCTTCTGGTATACGATAGCCCAATTTTTCCAAGGTATGTAAAATGAGGCGGGCGCTACAGATAATTGCATCGGGCTTTTGTTCGTCTAGCCAGATTCCCAGCATTTCTAGCCTTTGTTGGGGTTGCGTTTCTTCGGAGAGGAAGAGGGGGGGTAATTGTCGAGACGGGGGTAGGGCCTGTTGGGCCCAGAGATAACCTGCACTGAAGAGCCGATGGCGGAGATATTGCCCTACAAAACCAATGCGTTCGTATCCCTTATTCTGCAGTTTCTCGAACGCATGAATGGTGTTGGTCACTTGTGCGCTGGAGATTGAGTTTACCTTCAATGAAGGCAGGCTCTCTCCGAAGCGAATCATTGTGTAATCCTTCCAGGGGAAGGTGCTAAGTTCCTTTTCGGAGGGCTCTTCATGCTGTGGGGTTGGGGTGAGCAATAGTCCGCGGATACCACGGGTTTTGAAAATGGTATGCATTCGGCGTAGGGGGAGGTCATGGAGTCTGAATTCTTCTAAATGAAATCCCTGTTTGCGGGCGGCTTCATTTGCGCCTTCCCAGTAGAGGTTGAAGACGTCCTGTTCTCGTTGCTTCTCCGGATGCCGGTGGAAGTTAATCCATGCGAGTGTTGCTGTTGATTTTGGGGTGCTATGGCGATAGTTACTCAGTGCGGAGAGCATGGGATCGGGTTCATAGCCCAGCTCTTCGGCCTTCTGCTGGACGCGCTGGCGCGTGGCTTCTGAAATGCGTGGATCGTTCCGCAAGCTGTAGGAGATGGTCATCTTCGAGACGCCCAACGCTTTCGCGATGTCGCTGTAGGTTATTCTCTGTTTGTTTTCCATATTTTTCCAAGGGTTGGAAATTTAAACTTCACGAGTGTTGTACAGATAAAATAGAATAAGGCCTGCCAAAGGGGCGTGGCAAGTTTATTCATGTTGGCTGTATGAAGCGGAGAACGATATTCAAGGGGTGAGATGCCTACAGGAACGTGGGAAAATTTACGTTAAAAATTCTGGTGCAGTTCCGTTTTAAATACCGTGCAAGCTATTGCCGGAAAAGGAGGCGCATGGGCGGGGCGGAAAGGGGCCGTTCTGTCTGATGAAATACGGCCCTGATTTTATCGGGTCAAAATATCTGGTTTCCGGTCAACTGGCCACGTCTCCCGAGGCGAATCTCAGACCGGGGAGAATGATTGTGCTTTGTCGCGACTGGAATATTGATTCGAAACAGAACTTATCATAGAGTAAATATTTATTAAGGAGTAAATTAAATGAAGAAGATTGCATTTGGTATAGTTGGTTTTTCGGCGACGTGTTTGATGGCCAGCGCAACAGAGACGGCCGCAGAAAAGAAACCGATGAATGTGGTGGTGATTACCACCGACCAGCAACGATTTGATGCGATCGGTGCATGGGGGAATGAGCATATGATTACTCCCAATATGGACCGGTTGGTAAAAGAGGGGGTCAGCTTTAAGCAGGCTTATGTTTGCGGCTCAACCTGTATTTCTTCCCGTGCGGCATTTTATACCGGACAGTTTGCACATAACACCGGTTGCTACGGATTTCAGGATTGGGCACACAACCGCAGTTGGGTCGAGGATATCCAAGATGCGGGGTACTTCACCGCGGCAATGGGGAAGGTGCATCATTATCCTGCGACGGCCATGATGGGCTATGATGAACGACTCTATACCGAAAACTTTCCGGACCTGAGCAAGTCCTACGATGATTACGCCAACTATCTGAAGGCGGAAGGTCAGTTGAGCCCGACGATGCTTTTGACCAAAGGGGGCGACTGGATGAATAAACATGCCTCGGAGGTCTTTCCGCTGGATGAAAAATATCATGTGGATCAGTTTGTCGGCCGCATGGCAACGCGTTGGATTCAGGATTATAAACGCAATGAACCGTTCTTCCTGCACATTGGATTCCAGGGGCCGCACGATCCATTTGATCCGCCGCAGCGTTTTCTTGATATGTACGAGGGACGCGATGTTCCGTTGCCGCATTTCGACGTAGGTGGACTGGCTGCCCGTCCGCCGCAGTATGCGCGGTTTATGGAAGCGTGTCGTAATCCCACCGCGTTTAATGCGGCGCCTCATTATGGCGTTTGGGCCGTTGACCTGACCGGTATGGATGATGAAGCATTCAAACGCATGCGACGTCACTACTATGCCAAGATCACGGGGATCGATTATCAGGTGGGTAAGATTCTCGATATGCTGGAAGAAAAGAATTTAATGGATAACACGCTGATCATCTTCACCTCCGATCATGGCGATAATCTCGGGGATCACGAGTTGATCTATAAATGGCTCATGACGGAACAATCGGTGCATGTGCCGATGATTATCCGTCTGCCGGGCGGAAAGCGTGCGGGGGAAATTGATGAGGGTTTATTCACCCAGATGGATGTGGGCCCGACCATTCTAACCGCGCTCGGGCTGGATGTTCCGCAGCGTCTTGACGGTTCCAGCAATTGGACGCGTATCACGGAGAATGATCGAAGCGAGGTTCCTGATATGGTTTTCTGTGAGGATAACTATCTGACGATGGTGCGCACTCCGGATCGTAAGTTGATCTATTATGCGGGCCAGCCGGAAGAGGAATATTTCAACATGGAAAAGGACCCGTGGGAGGAATATAACCTCGCGAAGGATCCCGAGTACGCACAGGAAATTCTTGGACTTAAAGTGGACATGCTCGAATGGTTGACGGTTTCCCGTTATCTCGGATCCTTGTCTCACGTGAATAAGGCATCTGGAAAGCGGGATAAATGGCCCGCGAATCATCCAGAGGATCCGTATATTTTGAGTACATCTCCGAAAACAGCGGAGTTTAGAGCCGAATGTGAACGATTGGCAGCAGAAGCGCGTAAGAAGTAATTCTTACGATTGAAAGGATTGTGACTAGCCCTGCAGTAGACTGCAGGGCTTTCTATTTAGGAAATTGATGATGTTGAATAAAAATAATTGGGTTCGTCTGGGGCTGTGGATGCTGTTTGTGGGAGGTGCCGCTTCGGTGAATGGGCAGAAGCCGGCCGAGCGGGAAAAGCTAAATGCGTTCAACTATCAGAAGGGGATCGTATATAAGACAGTGAATGGAAAGTCGTTAGACCTTGTTTTCTTTGAACCGAAAAATGTGAAGCCGGGTGAAAAGACGCCCTGGATGCTATTTGTGCATGGTGGGGGCTGGAGAGGGGGGAATGAATACAACATTCTTAAAACCGCATTTTTGGGAACATTACAGCAGCTGACCGAAAATGGAATTGCCTGTGTTTCCCTTGAATACCGTTTAACACGTGGAGGAGTCACGGCGTATGATTCTGTCGTGGACTGCAAGGATGCCGCGCGTTTTTTGCTGAAAAATGCAGCGAAGTATAACCTCGATCCTGAGCGATATGGAGTGTGGGGCGGATCGGCCGGGGGTCATCTCAGTTTGATGACGGCATTGGGGCTGGATAAAGATTTCAAGGGGGATGAGGCGTTGGCTGAAATCCCGCTCTCCTTTAAATGTGTGGCTTCTTATTATCCGCTAACTACCCTGCTGAATCCGGATGTGCTCGAAGGATCAAAATTTGAGGATCCGGAAGTATTACGGCATGTGCTGAATGGCTTATTTTCTGAAAAGCCGGAATTGGCCCGCTTGTTAAGTCCGACTGAATATCTTTCTAAAGAAACCCCGCCGATTTTGCTGTTGCATGGAGATGCTGATCCGATTCTAGATATCAAGAACTCCATCTACATGATGGAGGTGGCCAAAGCAACCGGAGCGAATGTGGAACTGCTAACAGTAAAACAGGCAAGACACAGTTTCGGTGGTAAAAATATTTCGCCGAGTATGGATGAAATCAATGAAATATCAGCTCGTTTCATTCGCTCGCATTTTGAATCGAACCATTAAAATGAATGCAGGTTCTAAATGCACTCCATTCATATTCCTCTGCACGGGGGAATGATAGGCTTGGTCATTTCGATCGTTTGCGGTCGATTTGGCCCGCTGGTTAAGTCCGCCTGAATGGCTGACCATTCGATTTCGCCCTATATTCTGGTCTCTTGTTTTTGCGATACCCCCCGGATGCTCAACAGCGCGCTCAGCCGCGCGTGGCAAGCATCGGCACAATGATGACCGCGACAATGAGAGATAGGGCCGCTTCATCATGATGCAATTCGGGGGGGGCATTTTATATCCAGTCTACAAGCAGGCCAATATCATCACTTCTCCGGCTCCTCATCAATTATCCAGACATATGAGTCTTGGACTAACTCCTGATAATGTACTTCGAGGCGTTGTTTGAGCTCTTTAAATTTCTCCGGGAATGATTGGCTCAGATCCTTCTCCTCTCCAAGATCTTCGCGCACGTTGAACATCTGAAAATCGGACAACGTGGCGTCCTTAACCTGCAATTCGTTTTGAGAGTCTATTCCCCGGCACTGATCGATATTTAATTTCGCCAGCATTTTCCAGTCGCCGTCGCGCATCGCAACCCTGCGTTCATTCGTGGCATGGTAGTAGACCCAGATCAGTGGTTTTTCACGAACGACCGGATGGTTCTCAAATACCGGCATAAAATTGGCTCCATCCAGTTGCAAATCAGCCGGCGGCTTTGTTCCTGCTAGGTCGCAAAAGGTCGGAAGGAAGTCCAATGCGGAGACCGTCTGAGAACTGACCCGTCCTGCCGGAAGTTCCGCAGGCCAGCGCATAATTCCTGGAACCCGGAAGCCGGCTTCCGTGGTCCATAGTTTCATGCCCCGTAGTGGTGTTGCACGACCAAAGGATCGATAGGCTCTTTCGTAGCGATTCAGCGTTTCGGGTCCATTATCAGAGGTGAAGATCACTAAAGTGTTCTGGTCGACATTCATCTCCTTAAGGGTCGCCATCAACCGGCCGACCGCCGCATCCATATTGGCTACATTTGCAAAATACTGGGCCTCGTCTTCACTCCGAGCCACATCCCTATACTGATTAACCAGCTCTATTGGCGAGGCAACCGGTTCGTGGGGTTCGTGAAACGCGATGTACATGAAGAAGGGCTGGTCGGGATTCTGGTTCTGTTGTCCTTTAAGCCAGCTCAGCGCTTCGTCCACCACCAACTGGCAACTGAACCCCTCCAGAGGGCCAACCCGCTTTCCGTTGCGGACAAAATTCCGAGGGTTTTCATGGGAGGGACTTGCATTGTTATGGGTCCCGAACCAGTGGTCAAATCCGGCATCATCGGGTTGCGGCTGGGCGTCGGAGTTGAATTTTCCATTGCAATGCCATTTTCCGGCCATGCAGGTGGCATAGCCGGCCTGTTTCAGTAGCTGAGGAATGGTGATTTCTGAGGCTCGCATATGAACCTTATTCCTCCCAGGAATCCAATCGTAGACTCCCGCCCGATTTGGACTCCGCCCCGTCAGCAGTCCAACCCGAGAGGGCGAACAGACCGGCGCTGAAGCGTACATGTCGGTGAAACGCATTCCCTCTGCGGCCAACTGATTCAGATGGGGTGTTTTAATATGCGGATGTCCGTAACATTCCAGATCGCCATACCCTAGGTCATCACAAAGTAGAACCACAATGTTGGGTGGGGTGGGTTTCGAAAAAGCCGATCCCGTAAGCGCCATCAAACCTGCCGCTAAAACTAATCTTTTCATCCTTTCACTTCCTTAATTTTATATCATTCTTAAAACTATACACGCAGTGCATACGCCCGGGTACGT
>JBAHZU010000127.1:0-21409 GCA_037132875.1 Pontiella sp. | reverse complement strand
GGCTCTATAACCTGACAGCTGATCCGATGGAGATGAATGATCTGGCCGCAAACCCTAAATTTGCCCACCAGCTCACAAAACTGACGGGTATATTGAAAAAAGAAATGGTTTCCCAAGACGATTCGTTATCCTTGCCGGAATGAAGGATGCCCGCTCAAAAAGGGTCCGGTGGATGAGACGATTAATCAACGTGTTGTGTGTGTGTTCAGGAATACTATGCGTGTCTGTTCAGGCGACCCAATGGCCTGGGAATAAATCTGAATTCCATGGGTTTGATCAATATGACTTCCAGACCTTGGAACTCCACTGCAAGGTGGTGGTTCCAAAAGAGATTTCGGAGGGAACTCCTTGGATTTGGCGAGCGCGCTTCTGGGGGCATGAGCCGCAGGTAGATATTGCGCTGTTGGAAAAGGGATTTCATGTGGCTTATGTTGAGGTGGGCAATCTGTATGGTTCGCCAGAGGCTGTGGCACGCTGGGATGCTTTCTATGAATTCTTGACGGAGGAAAAAGGATTCTACAAACAACCCGCGTTGGAAGGTATGTCGCGAGGCGGGCTGATGCTCTACAACTGGGCCTCCCAAAATCCGGAGAAGGTTTTGTGTATCTATGCGGATAATCCGGTGTGTGATTTTAAAAGTTGGCCCGGAGGAAAAGGGGTTGGTAAAGGGTCCTCCAAGGATTGGAAATTATGTCGGGCTGCCTATGGTCTGTCGGAAGAGGATGCTTTAAATTACACGGGAAATCCCATGAATGGCCTCGCACCGCTTGCTGCCGCAGAGGTCCCGCTGTTGCATGTTGTGGGCGATGCTGATGTCGTGGTGCCGGTCGCTGAAAATACTGCGATAGTTGAAGCTCGGTATAAAGCACTCGGCGGTTCAATCGAAGTGATCCACAAGCCGGGCGTCGGGCATCATCCACACGGTCTAAAAGATTCCAAACCGATTGTGGATTTTATTCTGAGCGCAGATAAAAATGCATTAAAACGTCAAAGACCCTAGCAAGGAGCTGGGGGTTCGGAGCAAGAACCGTCGTCCTTTTTGAAGCCTTATTTGAGGGCGATTGCATCGGTCAGAAGGTATTCATTCGTCTGCTGGTAAAAATAAAAGAGCGCTGGCCTGCTGCGCAGGTGAGCGAAGGGAAATCTGCCTGTTACATGATGTATCTTCCGGTAAATTGCTCAGGTTTTATAAAATTCTTGCAATTAAGGATGGTTGATGTTCTTATCTCAAACCTTTGAGGAACAAAAGGAGCTGCTATGAATCAACTGTTTGATATTAAGGATAAAGTAATCGTAATCACGGGTGCGGCGGGGGTTTTGGCCGGAGGCACTGCAAACTATTTACAAGAGCAGGGGGCCTATGTGGTCTATCTCGATCTGTTTCAGGATCGGGTGGATGCCACGGTGGAGGAGGCTCAAAAGATCTCTGAGAAATGCTGCGGGTTTGCCTGCAATGTATTGGATCAGGATGCCCTGGATACCGTGTATGAGCAGATCCTCGAAACGTGTGGTCGCATTGATGTGCTGATTAATGGCGCGGGAGGCAATATGCCGGGCGCAACCATCGGTCCCGATCAGGATGTATTCGATCTTAAAATGGAGGACTACTCAAAAGTATTGGATCTGAATCTGAAGGGTACTGTGATGCCCACCCTGACTTTTGCGAGGGCTTTTAAGAAGCAAGGTTGCGGATGTGTGATCAACTTTTCTTCGATGTCTTCACCTCAAGCTCTGACTCGGGTACTGGGTTATTCCAATGCCAAAGCCGCCATTGATAATTTCACCCGTTGGATGGCCACCGAGATGGCATTGAAGTATGGAGATAAGGTGCGGGTGAATGCGATTGCCCCCGGATTCTTTATCAGCAATCAGAACCGGGCGCTGCTGACGAATGAAGATGGTTCGTATACCGAGCGCGGCCAGCAGGTCATCAATAAAACGCCATTCCGTCGTTTTGGAAAGCAGGAGGAGGTATATGGAACGATCCAATATCTCATGTCCGATGCGGCTTCATTTGTGAGCGGAATTGTGGTTCCAGTTGATGGTGCTTTTTCCGCTTTTTCCGGCGTCTAGCTCAAGGCATTGTAAATCTTTATTTCTCTCTTTGGGGTTGCCGGCTTCATCGCATCATTTTGATTTGAGCCCCTCGGAGTAGGCCGCTACGCTGTGAGGACTCAAATCTCACAGCTGCGACCAAGTTGGTACCCGCATTTTTAGGTGTATGGAACGACCGTCCGTTTTCGGGCGGTCTTTTCTTTTTCAAAAGGGTGGGATAGGGCATAAAGGCGCGCATGAAAATTTTGATTTTACTTCCAGGAAAAATAAAACCCAAAACCTTGGCGATTGCGCAGGATGAATATATCAAGCGGCTAAAATCTTGTGGGGTTGATGTGGCTGAGTACAAAGATGAGAAGGTCTCCTCCCGTACTCCAGAGCAGACCAAGGATGCCGAAGCGGGCCGAATTTTTAAACTACTGAAGGAGGGCGACTTTCTGGTGGCCTGCGATGAGCGCGGAAAAAAGATCCAAACCCTGGAAATGGCAGACTTGCTGAGAGCGAGCCGACAGGGTGCATTTCCCTTGGCAGGAAAACGCCGAATGGTGGTGGTTATTGGTGGTGCGCTTGGGTTGGCGGAATCGGTTCGACAGAAGGCCGATGCCGTTTGGTCGCTCTCTTCGCTGGTGATGGCGGGCGGGGTGGCTCGTATCGTTTTGCTGGAGGGCCTGTATCGTGCAACGATGGTTATTGAGGGGCATCCCTATCACAATGAATAAGCAGGGTACGTATTGGATGAAGAGCGTTTTGTTTTGTTGGATGTTCGTGCAGGGAATTGCCGTTGCGGAGGAATCTTCTGTGCGCATAAAAGAGGTGAATACCGCGCAAGCTGTTGAGGCCATGTCGGTGCTGGAGGCTGATGAAGTCGTTGAGGCTGCCGAAGTGGAGAAAACCATTCAACGGACTTCAGGCACAAATGATGTGGATCTGGTCAAAGCAACTAGCCCGACGTTGATAGAGAAGTTAATCAAGAAAGTGAAACCGAAGGTTGAACCGCAGGAAGACGTCGTTGACCCATGGGTTGCATTTATGCCGCCTCCAGATCGTGAATTTGACTGGATTCAATTAACCTCTGGAGAGTGGCTCAAGGGGAAATTTAAAGTGCTGTATGAGCACGAACTTGAATTTGATAGCGATAAAATGGGGCTGCGGACCTTCACTTTTGAAGATGTCAAACGCATGCGAACCCGAGACATGAAAACCATCTTTATTCAAGGAGAAGGCGGTCCGCGCGATACCCAAGTCCTGCGGGGTATGCTAGAGGTTAAGGATCATGAAATTATTCTCCGTCGATCGGAATATACCGTGGTGGTTCCCCGCTCAAGAGTCATCTCCATTATCAGCGGCCGACAGCGGGAGCGTGAAAACTGGTCGGGCATGGTGGCGTTCGGGGTGAATGCCCGGGCAGGGAATACGGAGACCATGGATGCCACGGTGATCTCCACGGTGAAACGCCGAACCGTTGCCACCCGCTTTGAAGCGGATTATCTGGCAAACTACAGCCAAAGTAAAAAGGAGGAGAGTGCGAATAATCAGCGTTTGAACGGTAGTTTTGACCGCTTTATGACGACGGTCTTTTTCTGGCAGATCTTAGCGGGGGAATATTATCGGGATCCCTTTTCGAATATTGATGCTCAGTACTCGCTCTCATCCGGGGCGGGGTATGACATCGTCCAAACATCGAAAACAGAATGGGGGCTGGATTGGGGGCTGGGGTATCAGAAACAAAAATTTGTATCTGTGGAAGAGGGGGCCGCCGATCATTCGGCCTCGGCTTTTGCCTCATTTGGAACCTCATATGACCACAAAATGACGGGCAACATAGATTTCCTTTTTGACTACAGCATGCGTTGGCTCAATGAAGACAATGGAACCTACACGCATCATATGCTGAGCACGGTATCCGTTGATCTGATCGGCGATTTAGATTTAGATGTCTCGCTGATCTGGGATCGAATTGAAATGCCTAATCCTGATTCGGATAGTTCGGTGCCTGAGCAGGATGATTATCAGGTGATCGTAAGTTTGGCTTACGATTTTTAAGCTTTTTAGGTCCATCCATTCATGGGGCTGCGCTTGTCGGCGAGGGTTCCCTTGCCGCATGGACTCCATAATGCGGTTAGCCCCCTATGGGTTGGCGCCTGCTGCTTGGAGTAGAGTCAGCATGGGCTGATCGTTGCGGCTGCGGGCCCGGCGGTATGCATTGGAGATGTCGGAGAAAGAACCGATTTCTCGCAGGTCCGTGGCCTTCAGATTTGGATTCATTTTCACATTCACATCGGCTCGCAAAGCGATCAGCATTTTCACGGCTTCGATATGCCCTGCGCTGACGGCATGCATGAGCGGGGTGGTCCTGAAGTTGGAGCGGGCATTCACATTGGCCCCTTTGGACGCTAGGTATTTAATGAGTTTTGGATTGCCGCTCTTGGCGGCAAAAAAGATGGGGCTGAGTTTTCCTTCTGAGGGGCGAACGGAACCGAAGATGGAGATCTGAAGCTCACTATACCCCGTTTGGACATTCACACTTTGGCCCATATTTTCGATGAGATAGCGCGCGACCTTCAGGTTGCCAGCTTCGCAGACATCCATCAGCAGGGTTTTACCTCCTGTAGCCTCTTCCCAGTCGGCCGATAGGTTTTGTTTATTTTGAACAAGATAAAGGCCGGCATCTTCATTGCCACAGGCAAAGACCTGATTGATCCGTCCCATGGTGGTGCCGTTGGGGCGGGGGGTGGTATCCAAGGTGAAATCAATGTGCGCCATAATTTTCATGGCGTATATTTGGAACAGCTTCTGGTTGCGAGCCAGCGATGCGAAATCAATATTGTAAATATCCAGCTCACCCGATTCGGAAAGAGCAAAATCAAAGACGTCTTTGTTGCTGTACTTGAGGGCCCAGCTAATGAGTTCATTATAATCGGCCTGAATGAGTGGAGCTTCTTTTGCCTTGAATGCAATGAGTTGCAGGGCGGAATCAGACTGCTGTATTTTCATGCTGAATTCGATTAATTCTTCGAGGTGAAGGCTCGCCAATTTGGCCCATGCTAATTCGGGGAGGGTGATCAGGAATGCCGCTTCTGCATCGGACAGGTGGCCGTCCCATTTTGAGAGATCTTGCGTGCGGATGGCATATTCTGGGGCGTTGCGGTAGGCCTCTAGAAAATCTTCGCCGAAGGGAAGGTTTTCAAAGTCGACCGGATGGAGGGCATAACGCCGCTCGATCATTTGAATGGCCAACTTTTCATCCTTCAACACTTTAAAAACATAGTCGCCTGCCGCGCGCATATAGTTGAGGGTGTGGATATCTAGATAGTGTTCGAAAAGCACCTTCGGAGTATAGGTCACCAGAAAACGGATGCGCTCTACATCGTTTTTATCGATGGCTTCGACCAGTTGTTCGCCAACGAATCGATGAAAACGCATTTTGAACTCCATGGTGTTCATCGGGCTTATAACATTAAAACCACGGGCAATTTGGTCCGCGGCATGGGCATTAAAAAATTGAATATCGTAATAATCAATCGATAGGCTAGTCAGGATAGATAGCGCATCTGGGTTGAGGGACAGGATCTTTTCCTTCCAGCCGCCCCGCAATTTGGCGTATTCCATCAGCTCAAGGTAACTAGAGGGAGGCGTGGCACCATGGTCGAAGGCCCAGGCTCCAGCTTCTTCATCTTTGATCTCTTTGGCCAGTTCTAAAATTCGGTTAGGAAGTGCTTCTATTTTTTTCGTTAGAATGCCTGCCGCCTCGGCGTGTTCATAGGCTTTCGTATACCACAGGATTTTGTAGTCGGGGTAGGAAATGGCGGCGGCTTTTTTTTGACACTCCGCCACCCATTTTGCCGAGGCTTTGGGGTCTAAGGTGTCAACCGGCTCCTTCACGGAGCATCCGGCGAGTAGCAACAAAAGGTAAAGGGCTTGGAATTTTCTCATAAATATTGGTCCATTTTTCCCACAAAGAATAAAATGTATCAGATTATTCGGACACATCCAATCTTTGGAAGTTTCCAATCCTTGGAAAGAGCAGAACATTGCGCTAAATTGCCTCGATGAATTACCGAAACAACTTTCTTGCGCTGCTTACCGTCCTTTTAGGCGGGGTTTCGGTGTGGTTTTTTATCGGGCGGCCGGCCACGGGTATTGACGATGCGGATATCTTTTTGGTCTATGCCCAAAATATGGCCGCCGGCCACGGGTTTGTTTACAACATCGGGGGCGAGCCGGTGGAGGGGTTCACGTCCATGCTTTGGACGTTGTTGTGTGCCGGGTTGGCATCCATTTTCCAATCGCCGGAAAAACCATTATTGCTGCTCAATCTTATTTTTGGGGCGGTAATGATCGGGGCTTGTTTGAAAAGGGTGGAGCATCCGGGTCGCTTTCTGCTGATGTTTGCCGCGGCTCCGGTGTGGTTTGTCTGGTGCCAGTTGACCTTAATGGAGACGGGGCTGTGGTGCCTGCTCATTACGTTGCTCGGTTTGGCGGTGTTGGAACGGCGACAGCGCGCGGTGTTGGTGTTGCTTCCGCTCCTGCTGATTACCCGCCCGGAATCAATGCTCTGGGGCCTCTGGATCGTGGTGCTAGTATTTTTGCAGGGCGAGCCGGGGCGCCGCATTAAAGCCGCAGGACCGGCGCTGCTGGTTTATCTCGTCACGCTTGGGACCTTAATCGGTTTCCGAATGAGTTATTTTGGTTTTCCGGTTCCGAATACCTTTTATGCAAAAGTATCGCTCGGTTTTTTCTCCAATATGCAGGATGGCCTGGGCTATCTGCTTCGATTTGCTGTGAGCGGAGGGATGGTGCTCTGCCTCTTGATTATTCTGCTTCGGGTGCTGACTCGAGCGGGGCGGGCGAGGAGCAACTCGTTCTGGTTAGCGCTTTTTCTGCTTCCTGGTCTGGGAATTCCGGTGTTGGTGGGGGGGGATCATTTTTTTGGTTTCCGGTTCTATCAGCCGCTTTGGCCGTTGCTATGTCTAATTGGGGCCAACGAGTGGCCGCGTGTAACGACCCATTTAGCCCCGTGGTTGGGCCGAGGGGTCTTGCCAGTTTTGCTGGTGGTGGGCTGGGTTCTGTTTCCCATTACAGCCAATATAAAGCATGAGTTTCGCATTGCTAAAGAAGGGCGGGCTAACGGAGCCGCGCTGACGCAAATGTTCCAGGATTTGGACTCTTGGCCGACGGTTGCTGTGATTACGGCGGGAGGAAACAAACTGGGCTATCCCGGCCCAGTGTTGGATCTGATGGGGCTGAACAATACGGAGATGGCCCATGCGCCCGGCGATGCTGCAAATTTTAAAAATCACACCGGATTTACGCGGGCCATTTTTTACGAGTGGCTTCCCGATATTCTGCTCTGCGGCGATTCTTCCACGTTTGACTCGCTGGTGCTGAACGGACTTCATGATGAGCCGGAGTTCAAGTTGTTGTTTGTAAAATGCAGGCTTTATCGTAATGGTGCAGAGCTGAATGCTTGGTTTCGAAATGAGTTTTTGAAGAGTCTCCCCGAGGGATGAAAATTAAAAATGAATCGAATCAATCTTCAACACAGCTTGTCTCTGCTTTTTTTTAAGGATATAAAAATATTTTTCTATGGGGGTAAAAGATGTCGGATATGATTAAAACTTGGCTGAAAACTCAATTGGTATCAGCTGAAGCGTACCAAGCAGAGGAATTGCTGAAGAGCTTCCTGAGCGAAATGAAACGAGGATTGGCGGGAACGGGCAGTTCGCTGGCGATGATTCCGGCCTATGTTGGAGTAGACGGCCAGGTTCCAACGGGAAAACCTGTGGCCGTAATCGATGCGGGCGGAACCAATTTGCGCATCTGTTTGGCCACGTTTAATGACGCAGGCGAAGTGGAACTCTCCAATTTTAGCAAGCAACCCATGCCGGGTCGATTTGAAGAAAAGACCAACGCGGAATTCTTTAAGGTACTCGTGGATGCGCTTGAACCGATGAAGGATGCGTTCGAGAACATTGGATTCTGTTTCTCCTACCCAGCAACCATTAAGCCTGATTATGATGGTGAATTATTGCACTGGACCAAAGAAATTAAGATTCCTGATCTGGTGGGCGAACATGTGGGTGCCAAGCTGAAAGAAGCCCTGAGCGAGCGGGGCATTGAAGGCAAAAATGTGGTGGTGCTCAATGATACGGTGGCCTGCCTGTTGGCCGGTCTTGCAAAGGGACAAAGCCTCGGGGTTTCCTCTTACATTGGGTTCATTCTTGGCACGGGAACCAATACGGCTTATGTGGAGCAGAACAGCCGAATTGATAAACTCGTGGATTTCAAAAAAGAAGGCGCGCAGGTCGTCAATGTGGAGTCCGGTGGTTTCTCGGCATTTCAGCGCGGTCCCTTGGATCTTAAACTCGATGAAGCGAGTGTGAATCCGGGCGGGCATGTTTTTGAAAAGCTACTGTCTGGGGTTTATATGGGCTCCATTACTCTTTCGTTGCTGAAAGCAATTTCTAAAGAGCTTAACGCTTTTTCCAAAACCGGTGCTGAAGCTCTTGAAAAACTGGATGATCTCTACATCATCCAAATCGACAATCTGGCGGCTGATAATGGGCGCGATATTGGTGAACTGGGCTCTGATGCCTATACGGATGAAGATCGTGAAATTATGCGAACAGTTTTCTTGGGCGTGGTTGATCGGGCCGCTTTGCTGACGGCAGTGAATATTTGTGCGGCGGTTATTCAGGGCGGGGCCGGGAAAGATCCGGAGAAGCCGGTCTGCGTGAATATTGATGGGTCGACCTATTACTACACCTACCAAATGCCTGAAAAAGTTCAGGGCTATCTCCAACCCCTGCTCAGCGCGCGCGGCTTGCACATCAAGTGCATTCATGTGGATGATGCTCCGGTTGTTGGTGCGGCCATTGCCGGGCTAACGACTTTTGGTTAAGCAAGGCAAACGTGCCTGCAGAGCTTCGATCCGGATTGAACCGGTTCGGAGCTTTTTTTTATCCCGAAATATTCAGCGCGAGAATGCTAACCGCATTGAAAATCATGTGCACCCCAATGCTGGTCCATAATGAGCCGGTTCGGCGGTAGGTCAGGCAAAGCACAACCGAGAGCGCGAACAAGGGCGCGAAAGACGGCAAATGATAATGTAGCACCGCAAAGAGCGCGGAAACCGCCACGGTTGCGGGAATCAGACCCGTTCTTCTGACACAATAGGGGAAGAGAACTCCGCGAAAGAGCAACTCTTCATAAATTGGAGCGGCAAAGATGGCCGTGAGTATATAACAAATTTGGAGTCCACTCAGGTTGCCAGAAACCATTTCAGCAATGCCCTGCAGTTCAACTTCGGAGGTGGAGAATTGCTCCACGAGCAGATGATTGCCTACGGAGATGAGGATGATGAACGGGATCACGGCTAGATAAACGATGGGAGCCAGGCAAAGTTTCCAAAGGGTGGAAGATTCCATGCCGAGCTTCCCCGCCCAGCGTCCCCCATTGCGTTGGTTGGTGCAGCCAATCATGACCGTTAGAATGGTGTAGATGCTGAGCGTAATCGCCAGCTGTGCGTAGGGAATCTGCTCTTCATAGAAGAACAGTCCGGCGAACCCGGCGAAGAAGTAGAGCAGGAAAAGAGTGCTCAGTAGAATGACCACCTGACGGGTGCTCCACGAGCGCTCGGATATGATCTCTGTCAGGTACTCAGCATTCGGAGGGTTGCGCTGGTGCTGCAAATAAAGCAGGGGTGCCGCGATAAATCCGCCGATCAAAAGAACGGCGGTTAGTATTGATGAAGTCTCTTCCATGCCGACATCATATCTTCCGGTTAGGTGAAATCAATTGCGAAAGCGATGGGGAACTCATAAGATGCGGAGATGATTACGGCTGAAAAATGGGAGCGGCTTCATGCCCGCATGGAAAAATTGAATATGCTAGAGCGCGATCTGGACGAGCACTTTATTCGCGGTTCGGGAAGTGGGGGGCAGAAGATTAATAAGACGTCTTCTTGTGTGCAATTGCGCCATGTGCTTTCCGGAACGGAGACTCGATGTCAGAAAACCCGCTCGCAGGCAGATAACCGCTATTGGGCGCGCAAGGAACTTTGCGAGCAGATCGAAGGAAAAGTTCTCGGTGAAAAGAGCAAAAAGCAGCAGGCCCATGAAAAAATTCGACGCCAGAAACGCCGTCGCTCCCGCCGTTCGAAAGCCAAGATGCTGGATGAAAAAACAAAACAGGCCTCGAAGAAAAAACTCCGAGGCCGCGTTCGTCCAGACGAATAATGACTCCAAGGGTTGAAACTTAATCGTAGAGCACGATGTAGTTGTCGGCGCGAAGACGCTCGATCCATCGTTTTCTGAGGCGTGCACGCTCTTTCGAGGCGAGTATATTTTTAATGCTTTCTCGCACTTCATCAAAGGTTTTATAGCCGGGTTGTCGACGGGCTTCCACTTTCAGAAGATAGAGCTGAGTCTGGGTGTCGATGATCTTGCTGATTTCTCCGGTTGGCAATGTTTTCAGCGCGTCTCGGAGTTCTTCGCGAACATCTTTGGGTTGCATCCAAGGGAACGCCCCGCCGTCGGCGGCACGGCTGCCTTCTGACGTTTCTTTGGCGGTTTCTCCAAAATCAGCTCCGTCCAGTAGTCGTTGCCGAATCTTGGTGGCTTCGTTCAATTTAACCGTCTGGTCTTCTGGGGTTGCGCCTTTATTCAGCACGATAACGCTATATTTAACTTTTTCGGGAATAAAGTAGCTCGTTTTATTTTTGTCATATTCCGCCCGGATCTGCGCAGGTGTAATGCGGGCGCGGCGGGAGACCTCTTCGCTGATCATCATGCCAACGGCCATTTGTTCGCGAATCATATCCATATATTCGGCGCGTGTTTTTTTCTGTTCGGAAAGCAACTGTTCGAACATCGCTTTGTCGCCGTTGAACCGATCGTTGATGATGCGTTTGATTTCGTCGTTCACATACTGGTCAGGAATGACTCCGCCGCGTTCGGTGAAGGCGGCCATAATCAACGCGCGTTCCACAATCTCGTTGCGGGTGCTGATGAATGCTTTATTGAGCTGCTCCTCCAGTTGAGGGCCCGTATACTGCCGGTAGATCTCGGGGAGCAAGGGGGACATCGCCTCGCGAATTTCACCGCGGGTAATCACCTGCTCATTCACCTTGGCTGCGTAGCCGTCGATTTGAATAGAAATGGGTTGTTGGCGTTGAGGTTGAGATGGGACGTTCGAAAGGTACTGCGAAAATGCAGCCAGCGGAATGGTCGTGAGAATCAAAATTTTAGGAGCGAATTTCATAGCGGCATACCATAGAAAAAGGGTGCGCTCAGCGCAACGCCGAAAAGCGAATCCGGCAATATTCTTTATGCTTTAGCAAAATAGTGTGTTAAAACCCGCGCCATGACTGAAGAACAGCTATTTGATCGCGTAGGAATCGTTGCAATTGTTGGCCGGACGAACGTGGGGAAATCCACGCTGGTGAACCATTTGCTAGAAGAGAAGGTCAGTATTGTCAGCGATACTGTGCAGACGACTCGTAATGTGATTCGAGCCATTCTGACCGAAGGGCGAGGGCAACTCGTTTTTCTGGATACGCCCGGTGTGCATAAGGCGGAAGGGGAGTTGGGCAAGAATCTGAACAAAGCCGCCCGCTCTGCAATTCAGGGGGTGGATGCAATTTTGTTGGTGCTTGATGCCTCTTCCAAACCAGAACTGGAGGACGATGGCTGGTTCCGCCGCATTACTCGCGAAGAGGGCAAGGTCATTATTGCGCTGAACAAAAGCGATCGGAGCTACGATTGTTCCGAGCAATACAAAACCATGTGGGAAGAGATCAAAGTGGATCGGGAGAGCAACAAAGAGGTGCAGTGGATGAATGTGTCTGCGCTGCAGGGCATTAATATGCCAGAACTGCTGACCACTCTGTTTACAATGGTTCCGCAAGGACCCGCGCTATTTCCGGACGATATTCTGACCGACTATCCTCGCAAGCTGAATATTGCCGATGTGGTACGCGAAAAGTATTTTCATCGCTTGGAACAAGAACTTCCGCATGCCTTGGCGGTTTGGGTGGAAGATATTCACGAGGGCGAAAAGAAATGGACCGTTGATATTTCCGTTATGGTCGAGCGTCATTCCCAAAAGGGAATCGTGATTGGCGATAAGGGCCGGCTGATCAAGTGGGTCCGCGAGCAGGCTGAGAAAGAGCTCTATGAAATGTATGGTGTTCGTTTCAAGCTCAACCTTTGGGTGAAAGTTGAAAAGAACTGGCGCAAAAACTTTTGGATCCTCAAGAAGCTCGGTTATGCCTAATGGGTATTTCCCCCGCTCGTTCGAATGCGTGATGGAATCTGATATTTCTCCATGATCGAGCGGGTGGCTTCCTCAAAATGTTCAGCATCGAGAATCACTTTATTGATGCCGTAAGACGGGATGAATTCAATGACGTGGAATCCGGCTTCCGGATGCTGCAATGCGTCTTCCATTTTTGAAATAGAGTCGATTGGAAACCCATTGACCGACTTTACAATATTTTGGGCCATATCGTGGTATCCCATGTTGTATTCATCCGGGAAGACATCTGCCAAAACGATGAGGTGTTTCCTTTCGGGAGTGGAGGCCTCTTCCTGTTGCATATGAAGCAATGTTCTGAGATAAGCTGGAATATTTTCCTCCCAATTTTTTCCCCAAGCCTTGAGGTAAAGTTCATCGAGTTCTCGGAAGACAAATCCGCCCGCCACTAGATAGGGGGGCGGAGTATCCAAGCGGGTTTCGGGAATCAGCACGCTGCTGGGCATACTGGCCTTCAGCAGGATGGATACCGTGATTTCTTTTTTATTCCGTAAAACGACGGCATCAATCGTGTCGCCTGCATAATGCCCATCGGTGGCGATCAGGCTTAGATCAACCGGCCCATATCGGGGATGCACATAGTCGCCGAGTGAATCGATGGAATGTCCATCGAGTTTCAAGAGAATATCATTGGGTTGCAACGGGCCGTCGACGGAACTCCCCGGAAAGCAGCTGAGCACCAATACCCCGCGCGGGGTTCCTTGCTGTCCAAAATAGGCCGATTGAGCAAGCCCTTTGTTGAATTGGTAGTTTATGCCCAGCCAGGCAAAACCCGGATAGCGGTCCATTTCAACCGCGCGCAGATAGGCGCGGATGGACTCGACCGGGAGCACGGTTACGCGGTCTTCCCGCTGCGAGATTCCAAGTCCGATTAGCTGATCCCCAGAAAAAACAGGCTCTCCCCAGCCGCCACTCAGGTCGCTGATAAATAAGATGCCCAGATAGCTAAAATAGGGCGTGCTGGAATTGAAAACGGTGGTTTTAGACCATCGACAGGCCGCAAGTGAAAGTTGTCCGGACATCCATGTGGCGCAGTAATAATCCTCCCCGCTGGTATCTTCCGCAATCTCGACCGGTTGAAGGTCGGCAAAGAATTCGGGATCATCCACGGTGATAATGGCCAGCCCAATCTGATGATCAATGTGAATAATTTGGGCAGGAATACGAGGGGGGCGGTCGTACTTTTCCACCTGGATCAGGGTTGCATCTGCCAAATCGTCGGCAATCATTAAAATCCGATTTCCAGAGATTACCGTTCCAACAAAGGTGCGCGTGCGGGGCTTATTTTTCTGCCAAGGCCGGTATTCGTTCCACGTTTGAGACGTCACGCGCACCGAGACAATCTGATGCTCCAGTGGATTTTTCGGGCGGGCCTCGACCTGGAAGCTCAGAGCAATGAGGAGGATAAGAAGGGCGGTTAAATTTTTCATAGTCTTCGGTCCATGGGGATCGCATATTGATCAAGAATTTCCTGATGGGCGGCGTCGGCTTTTTTTCGGTCCAGGAAGGTGCTGCGGTTGCCGTGTGTGAAGTGGATCACGTGCTGATCCTGCGTATTGCGATCAAAGGCGTCGGCAAGGTTCTGGAGCGTCGCAATCTTTTCCCCATTAACCGTATCGACTAGACGGTATAGATAGCGAGTTTCCTCGGCATTCACCTCGTGGTCGATCCGGCGGATCTGCACCACACGTGGGGTGTCGAAATAATCATTTTCGATGAGAGGGCGAAAGTAGGTTTCATAAACCAGTTCCTGCGGAGCTTTAACGAGCCAGCGGCTTGAATAGCTTTTCAAAATTTCTAGATTCAGTGGTGCAAATACGAGTCCAGCATAAATGTAGAAACGGGGTTTCGTATCGTACAAATGAGCTCGTTGATGGAACGGTTTGAAATCGGTTAATTGAAGATCAATCTTTAGCCGCTCTTCACCTCTAATGATCTTGAATTGAACGTGTTCTCCCACCTGCTTCAGATTCACCAGGAAAGAAAATCTCAGCCGCAACCCATTCCATTCAACGGTGCCATCGTTGGCCACCGGATATCCCTCGAATGAGGTAATGATGTCATCGATCTGAAGGATACCTTCAGAACAACTTCCGCGGGTAATGTTTTCAACTCGAATGCCGCTTTCTCCCTTTTTCATTCCTGCATGGGCTCGTGCTGCCGGATTTTCAAGGTTGGCGGCAAGCACGCCGACAAGGGGAAAGCCATCATGTTTCCCATCCTGAAGGTCAACGAGGAAATGATTCAAGACCTGGACCGGAATGAAGAAGCCCATATTTTCAAGTTTTGAATTACCCTGGAATGCAACGCCCACCACTTTTCCGTTTTGAATCACCGGTCCGCCACTGTTGCCGGGATTAATGGCCGCATCGGTCTGCACGGCCAAATATTGGGAAACTCCGGAATGCACATAGGTTTGTGTTTCAATTCGTGAGACCACTCCGACGGTGCTTGAGATGAGCTTACCTCCTGCCGGATAGCCATAGGTGATCACGCGGGAACGCAGGGCCGGAAGATCATCAAATTCCAGTGCAGGCACTCGGGAAATCCGCTCTGAGTCTTCGAGCTCAAGAATTGCCAGATCGCTTTCGTGAGAAATAGCGGTGACCCGAGCGGGATAAGGTTGGGGGTCATTGTGAAAATAGACCAGCAACAGGGCGGTATCGCTGACCACATGGGCATTGGTCATGATGCGGTTCTTGGAAATAACAAACCCGCTCCCGGTCCCTTTTCCAGTGGATCCGGAATTCCAGGGATTGTACCAGTCGAACTGATTATATTGATTCACGATTTTGACCACCGAGTCCTCAATTTTTGTGTTCATCTGCCCATGGCATAGAAGGGGTAAAAGCAGGGTTAATCCGAGTAATAAACTTCGTTGCATATCCACCTCACAAATAGTTAGAACTAGTTTAGGGAAATTCTTCGTAGAAAAAAAGGGCATACTGTTTATTACAGTTTCATGGGCGGAATGCCGGGGGCATGGGGATCGAGTATTCCGGAGGATAGCAGGGTGTCGAGTTCGCGAATCAGGCGTTCTTGATCTTTCGGGAAACGCCCCTCCATCGGCAGAATATTCGAGGAGTGGTTGGCGCGGAAGACTGTGCTATCGAGTTCCAATGCTTGGATCAGGCTTTTTAATTCTTCCACGGCTTGGAACTCAGTTACCTGTTCAAATACGCCCGACTGTTCTTGCGCATAGAGTTCGGTTCCCGGAATTGGAATCACCCGCAGGGCGGAGAGCAAGCGCGGCTGCATTTGGTTTAATACATCGGCCGTGGCGGCGGCATGCAGATGTCGATTCTTTTTTCCGCCCAAGCCCGTCAGTATCATGACCGACATTTTGAGTCCGGCGGCCTGGGCCCGTTGTCCGGCTGAAATCATTTCTTCGGCTGTTTCACGCTTCTTAACGGCTTGTAATGTTTCTTTATGGCCACTTTCGAGCCCCATATAAAGCGTATTGAGTTTGAGGCGTTTCAGGATCTGTAGTTTGTTATCCGAGATTTTTAAAATTGAGTTTCCGTTGGCGTAGATGTTCACGCGGGAAAGGCGGGGAAAGCGGTCGTTCAGCATGCCAAGCACGGAGTGAAGCTTGTCGAATGAGAGGGCCATCACATCGCCATCGGCGAGAAAGATCCGTCGTGCCAATGGATTTTCTTTGCGCGCGGAATCGATGACCTGTTCCATTTCTTCCACTGATTGGAACTGGCAGGTGACCTCTTTATACATTCCACAGAAGGTGCACTGGTTCCAAGGGCAACCATCCAGAATTCGGATAATCAGACTATGTGCTTCTGCGGGAGGTCGAAAAAGCATTATTCAGCAAGATACGTGATGGCCATCGTTTTAGGGCGAACAGGTAGTTGGGTTTTAAGTTCGTCCATAAAGCAGCGCGGAGCGGCAGTTGGAATCGTGGGTCCGCGGGCAGGAACCTGGGGTGAATAGGGGATTGCGATCGCAGCGGTGGAAGCTCCGATCAAGGCGAGAAAGGTTCGTCGTTTGAGTTCAATAGTCATGGTATCTCTATCTGATGAACCACGTTAGCTGACATTCCGCAAACGTTAAATATTTTTCTGACCTAATGGTTGGTAAAATTGGCTTTATCTTTTCCATACATTGGAAATAATGGTCGGCAACCATTGGAACTTTTAATGCGGAAACCCCACCGATCCATTTTAGCTTTATTGATGCTCACATTTGCTCTGAAGACCGTTGCGCAAGAACCGGTTCCGAAGCCAATGAGTTCGAGATTCCCTAACATCAGGGCTTCGCTCGACGACGGTTTCTTTATGTTGGGGGAACAGCAGGCGCGCGGCGTTTTGCAAGGCGAACTGCAAGAAGATGAAGTTGCTCAGGCCACGTTGTTGCTTATCCATGCCCTTTGGGGACAGAGGCGCTACTCGGAAATGCAGGTGATCCTCCGGGGAAAAAATGGGGATCCGGGCTATGTTTATTGGCGGGCACGCACCTCGTATGAACTCAAGCAATTTGGGCGGGCCTTAGATGCGTTGAACTCGGTGGATGACGAGGTGACGAAGAGTCGGTATGCTCCCTCGATGCTACGCCTGAAAGGGCATCTGGAGCAACGCATCGGTCAGTTTGATGAGGCGGAAGTTTCGTATAAAAAGTTTGCAACGGATTATCCGAATCATCGTGCGAGTACCGAGAATCAATTTGACCTGGCGAAGGTCTATACCCTGCAGAATCGCTTGCCTGAAGCGCTTGAGGTTTATGAAAAATTGGCATCTGGGGATCATAAAGAGGCCGCCGAACGTGCCACATTAAAATGGGCTCATTTACTTTATACACAAGCGACTATAGAAAATGTAGATCGTTCGCGGTTGCTATTGAGCATGCTGGCCACCAACGATCAGACTCGATTGCTGTATCGAATTGATGCGTATATCGATCTGGGAGCGTTGGAGCAGAAGGCTGGAAATAGGGATGCCGCAGAACGGGCCATGCGCAGCGGAATCGCACTCTCGCCCGATGCTCGCCAACGTGTCCCGCTTAAGTTAGCGCTGGCGAAGCTTTTGCTGAATGCTGGGCAGTCCGAGGCCGCCCTGCAGTTGCTGGAGGAGTGCCGGGCTGAAGCCCCAAATCAGGTGATTGCTGCCGAGCTGCAGCTTGAAAAGTCTAAGGCGCTCTATCAGGCCGGGCGATATGAAGACGCTGAAAGTGGCTATCAGATTTATTTGGACGTGGCGGACGATGAAAAGGGCCTGACGGAGGCGTACTACGGAAAAGGACTGAGTCTGTGGAAGCTTGAACGCTATGCGGAGGCCGCAACGATTTTTGATAAGGCCGTTAATTTGCTGAAAGACCCTGCCCAGAAAGCAGATGCCTTATTTAAGGCGGGGGATTCTTTTTTCAAGGCCGAAAAACAGGAGGAGGCGGAGAAGCGCTACCGCTCGTTTGTAATCGACTTTCCCGACCACGCAAATAGGCCCAATGCGCTTTACCAACTTGGATTGGCGCAGATGAAAATTGGCCGGCGTGCGGAAGCGTTGAATACCTTCCGCATTCTAGAAACCAATCATGCAACGAGCCCTTTTGCAGAAATGGCGGCCTTCCGGATGGCAGATGTGCTGCGTGCGAGTAGGGAATGGGAGGCGGCGTTAGCCAAATTTGAGCAAATCGGGCACGTTTATACGAATACCGCGACACAGGCCTTAAGTAAATATCGGCAAGGGCTGATGTTGTATGAGGACCTGTATCGGTATGAAGAAGCCCAAAAAGTATTTGAGACCCTTATTGCCGATTATTCCGATTCTGAGTATGGACAACAATCTATTTTCATGCGGGGCTTCTGCTTGGCTTGGTTGGGTAAAACGGACGAGTCGATTGAAACATGCACCGATTTTGTCGAAAAGAATCCAGACTCGATATGGACACCCAAGGTGGTGTTCTGGTTGGGCCAGCATTTTTATAATTTTGGGAAATATGAAAAATCAGAAACCTTATTTTTACGATTTGAACCCGATTTCAAAGGGAATGAGCTTGCGGCCCGGGCTCTCTATTGGGCGGGACGTGCTGCCGCAAAGCAATCGAATTATGTGACAGCAATCGAGCGATATTCCGAAGTGGCTAAAAATTATCCGGAGAGTGAAATCCTTCCGCAGATGCGTTTTGCCCAAGGCGATGCCTTAACGGAACTCGGTCAGTTCGCAAAAGCCATATTAGCTTTTGAAGAGATTATTAAGAATTATCCGGAGAGCTATTTAGTGAATGCGGCTTGGGGGCGGAAGGGGGATTGTCAGTTTTCGTTGGCCGTTGATAACCCGGCGCGTTATGCCGAGGCCCTGAAATCGTATCAGGCCATTCTCGACCGTCCATCGGCTCCGGAGGGGTTGAAGTTGCATGTGGAAAATGGAATTGGGCAATGTCTTGAGAAAATGAACGCTTCGGACAAGGCATTCAGCCGGTATATGAATGTGGTTTATACCTTCATTAATGAGAATGTTGAACGGTCTCCGTATACCGTGACCTGGTTTACTCGTTCCGCAATGGCCGCGGCATCTATTAAGGAAAAACAACGAGCGTGGCCCGATGCGGTTCATGTATATGAGCGGATTATTGAAGCAGGAGTTCCTGGAAAAGACTGGGCTGCGGAACAGATTGATAAAATTAAAAAAGAAAACTGGTTGCTCTTCCAGCAGCCGGAGGAGATGGACCATGTTGGAACTGATGGTTAAAGGTGGCTGGATCATGTGGCCAATCATGGTGTGCAGCATCACGGCTGCACTACTTTTTTTAGAACGGGTTTTTCATCTGCACCGTGCACAGATTAAGCAGGACGACTTTCTGAATGGCATTTATACCATCGTCAATCGTGGAAATACGGCGGAGGCGGTTTCTATTTGCGATAAGACCCCAGGTCCGGTGGCGCATATTGTGCGGACGGCTTTGTTGCATACGGATGAAAAACCAGAAGAGCTTAAAAAAACGATCACCAAAGCAGGGCTCGGCGAAATCCCTCGTCTTGAAAAAAACCTCGGAGGTTTGCTAACGATTGCCCAAATCACGCCCATGTTAGGGCTCATGGGCACGGTGGTTGGATTAATGCAGGTTTTTATTGGGATGGAGGAACGGGCTCCCCTCGCGGAGATTGGAGACCTTTCCGGCGGTATCTGGCAGGCGCTGATTACGACGGCCGTTGGGCTGTGCATTTCGATTCCTTCTTTTGCAGGCTATAACTTTTTGCTGGGTCGCATTGATCGAATTACGCTGAACATGGAATATGCTGCGGAAGAGGTCTATCACTTCTTGGTTTATGACCGTGTGGAAGACGGAGTGGATGGTAATGAAACCCTTTGATCCGCATGCAAAAAGTCAGGCGCTCAGGAATTTTAAGCCGAGGCATAAGCCGGCGGGCATGTTTTTGATTGCGATATCCTTCTGTGATTCGTCGTTGATCGTTCTGGCCTTTTTTCTGGCCATTTCGCCCTTTGTATTGCAACCGGGCATTAATATTTCGCTACCCGAATCGCCTTTTGTGGGCGGTGCCCGATTTGGATCCATGGTGCTTTCCGTCACTCGGGGCGGTTGGTTCTATTTCAATAACGAACGCTTGGATGAGGCGGGGCTGCTAGAGGCGCTTGAATCTGCAGCGCGTACTCATCCGGCGGCTGTATTGATCATTGAGGCCGATGAACGGGTGGAGCATGGTACCGTAATTAAGGCGTGGAATGCGGCGTTGGAAGCTGGAATTTCAGAGGTATCCATGGCCACGAAAATTGCTGCGGTAGAGGAGCCTTTATTGTGATGCTGACCCCGCCCAGGGGAGTATTTGCTGCCGTCTTTTTGGCGGTGTTGCTACATGCCATTTTATTTGTATTGGTGCGCCCAGCGACCAGTGCAGGGCTTGCTGGTACGCCGATTGCTCCGAACACGAGCTATCTTGCAGGAACGGGTCTGCCGTTTCCGATGGATGAAACCGACATGCGTGTTTTGGCATCGCCCGTTTTGCTCTCCTTACCGTCCAGTCTGGGCTTTAGTCGAGAGCTCATGCAACAGAAGTTTTTGACCCTGACTTTTATTCAATCAATGGAGTCGGAGCGATTTTTATCAGCCGAGCTGGGGATAGGGGATGGTGTGTTGGATTCACAAATGTTGATGCTTTCATCCAAGGCTTCGCGAACGCTGGGATTGCCCCATAATATTTTCCAAACGGCGGAAAAGCGACCCGCTGCGCGCCGGGTCACACTGGCACCCGAACTTAAAGAACGTATGGTGGGGGGAGTTGTTCTTCCGCCGGAGTTGAATCATGAAGTTTCCAAAGCATGGGGAATTCGAGCACAGATCAGTGTGGGCGAAAGGGGGACGGTACGCCACGTGTTCCTTGAAAAACCCTTGGAGCCTGCTGCCATGAATATCCATATTATCCGATTACTTTATGGGCTGAAGTTCAATCCGGGAGAACCGTTGGATGGAATGGTGGAAATCTATTCGCCCGAATCGAAACCTGCTACCAAGGTAGAACCATGATTGTATTAGATCTCGCGGCCATTCTCATGCTCTTTGCTGGCGTGCCCTTACTACTCATCAGCATTTTAGCATTGGTATATAGTTTTCGTGATTTTCATAAACCCCTGCGGGAGCGTGAAAGCATTTATTCATGTGTTGACTGTGGCCATGTTTACGCCTTTGCGCGCAATCGCCCCATGGACCGATGCCCGCATTGTGGGCATCTGAACGAAGCGGTCCGAAACTAACGAGAGCGTTAAGGGTATTTCAATCAATAAAATCGGTTGGCATGTTCGATTTCAAGTGTATAGCTTCCGCATATGCGGCAGGAGAGAATGCCGATTAAAGAAACTCAATGGACATTGGCCTCTGATGAATCAACGGAGGTCCCAGTCTCATAGTAAGCGTCCGGAAGTTTTACCCTACCTGTTTCGTATACGTCTTTTCGAGCACCCCCTATCCAGACTCCGCGGATGAGATAAAATACCGACTTCAATTACCAATAGGAGTCGTTCATGTTTCACATGAATCAAAATCTAAAAGTCGTGCTGGCGGTTGAGCCGGCAGATCTGCG
>JBAHZU010000104.1:0-10226 GCA_037132875.1 Pontiella sp. | reverse complement strand
ATAATCCCGCAGAGTGGTTTGGGAGTAGGCGGGAGTGGTTGATATCGAAAGAGGAATATTTTGATAATTTGGTGTGGTTATGGGAAATGTGTCCGAAGGTTATGACTCATTATCCGGAGGCGGGTGCGCTTCGGATGGAATACGAAAAGCAGATCCATACGCTATTCCCTGAATTATACCCAAGCTCTAAAATGGAGTCGGTTCATAACTTGGTTCAGGCCTGGCGCTTGAGGCGCAATTGTCCGTGCCGAATGCAGAGTATAGGAGCTATGGGGCAAGTAGATGATTACCAGGCCTTCTATCCAGATTTGGAGGTGTTGAAGAAAATGGATGAAATGTCGTTACCGGCACAGCTGTTTGAGAGTTATCATGCCGACCATCGCCCCGCGCGAGATGAAGTTTTAAATTTGCGATTAGAGTCTCCAACGTTGCCCGCCGAACTTGATTTGTATGAGGCGATTCAGGACTATTTAATTTCTCGGTATGAAAAGGAGGGCCTTGTGATTGAGGCTTGCCCGGTCTCAAATGCAACCATCGGTCGCTTTGCGATTGAAAAGCATCCTCTTTTTCGGTGGTTCCCACCGCGTGAGCAGACCTTGGAACTAGGCGCGAAATTTAATCGTTTCGGCTTAAGAACCGGGATGATTCGCTGTTGTGTGAATACCGATGATCCGGGCGTTTTTACGACGACGTTGCAAAATGAGTTTGAGTTGGTGAAGAATGCTGCAAAAGAGCACCATGGTTGCTCTGAGTTGCAGGCGCAACAATGGATTGAGGCTCTGCGTTCATCGGGTGTCGATCTGTTTTTGTCAAACGAGAAACCGTGTTGATACGTAAAGGGGGCCGGAAGCGCCGATAAAAGTCGGCGGAGAGTATGGCGCAAGGTTTGAACATTCAACACTACGAATGTTTAATGTTCAGACCCTTCCCCCAGATCGAGGTAGGAGCCGTATGAAACAGGGGCCGTGATTGATGTCATCCTGCTCAGCACGGTCTTCAACTCTAATATCATGTGCAACTTCTCTACCTCCCGAGCATCGACGAGGTGCGCGAGGTGATCAGTCGGTGGCGGGATTATGCGAAAGAAGCCTAGGTACTTCCGGCGCATCGCGATCGGATTCAGAAAACGCTGAGGCTGGAGCCATTCGAATAAGTCCAAAGCGGTGGCGCGCGCATAGTTCGCCGGTGGAAGTTCTATGATTCCTTCATGGAGGCTGATTCTCGATATGGATGGTTCCACGGTTGGAACTTTTCGTGTCTTTCGTGGTTTCGGATTTTCCAAGGTTTGGAAACGTTGCGATCGGTCTTGAAAGCCCCGAGCCGGTGGGGCGAATTCTCGCCGGGGTCGCCATCGCTTTAGCGAAGGTTGGGTGGAAAAAGTTGACCGCTCGGTGAACCAAGCCTTCCTGAACTCCGTTGGTCGATTTTTTTTTGCGCTGCCCAACTTGGTCCGCGAATTCCGGCCATTTGGTAACGGCGGTACGCTCTGCCAAAGTCGTTTTATTCCGGCATTTTCCTCGCCATAGATCGCGGATTTTATCCGCCAGTTGTCTAAGTGCAGACTTAGAAGGATTCATATCGTTAATATTTTGTCATTACATCTATTTTCCAGTCATTGATAGCCCATATATGATCCTTTATTGTGTGAGTTTTTTTGGGGCCTGGAAGTCGCCTCCGTCTGTAGAGCGTGCTCAAATACCCTTTTCCGGCGATAGTGCCCACAGGATCCGGTGTGCTACTTTTATGCGTTTAAATGGGTGGGTGCTTTGCGGTCCTTTTGCCGGACAGCCGAACGGAACGTGAGACGGATATTGAGCCGTCAATGCTTGGCCGAGTGGCAAGGGCAGGGATTTAAGAGTCCATCCCCATTGAACAGTGCCGAATATTTTTCTGCAAGCGACGGCCTCAAGGCTGCGCAGAGGAGGAATGGGGGGCGTGAACGATGTGTTGGCTATGCATCACGTATAGGCGTGATGGGCGGGGTTTGCACATCGAAGTAGATTGCGGGTTTGGATGGCAAGTAAAATTTAAAGATTGGAAACGGGGATATCATGTTGGGTTTGAGAAAAATGATGGGATTGCTGCTGTTGGGCGCTCTGTCCTGCCTTAGTGATGCGGCACCAAAGAAGCCGAACTTCATCATCATCCTGACCGATGATCAGGGGTATCAGGATCTCGGCTGTTTTGGATCCCCCAATATTAAAACGCCCAACATTGACCGAATGGCCGAGGAGGGTATGAAATTCACGAGCTTCTACGCCCAAACGATTTGCGGTCCATCGCGTACGTCTCTCCTCACCGGTTCGTACCCGATGAGAACGGAAAGACACCGCGGTGACGATGGCCGGATTCCTCATCCGGCACTTTCACTAAATGAAATCACGATCCCAGAAATTCTGAAGCCTCTGGGATATCGAACTGGGATGATCGGCAAATGGGATCTCGCAGGCCGCAGAGCCACCTTTCAACTCGAGCTCCATCCGGGCAATCAAGGTTTTGACTATTCTTTTTGGACGGAAACCAGTGTCGACGGCGTTATTCGGGAAGGAGAAAAGGTGGTCGTTAAAAAGCCCAAACGATCCACCCTGACCACCCTTTATACGGACAAGGCCATCGGGTTTATTGAGGAAAATCGGGCCGAACCGTTTTTCCTCTATCTGGCCCATGTCATGCCGCATACCAAGTTGGCGGTTTCCAAGGCGTTCAAAGGGAAATCGGAGGGCGGATTTTATGGCGATGTGATCGAGGAGCTCGATCACCATGTCGGGCGTCTTCTCGCACGCATTAAGGAATTGGGTCTGGATGAGAATACCTATGTCATCTTTACCAGTGATAACGGCCCTTGGTGGATCAGGAAAGGTCACGCCGGGCACTGCGAGCCGCTTCGCAGTGCCAAAACCAGCACCTATGATGGAGGCCTGCGCGTCCCTTTCATTATCCGCGCGCCCGGAAAAGTTCCCGCCGGAACCACTTCTGATCTCGTCTGCGCAAACATTGACTTGTTTCCAACCCTTGCCAAACTCGCCGGGGCCAAGGTTCCGGATGACCGCGTGATCGACGGGCTCGATATTTCAGGCATTTTACACGGCACACAAACCGAACTGAATCGTCCGTTTTTCTTTTATCAGCATCAGGCGCTGCGGGCCGTCAGGGTGGGCGATTGGAAACTTCACCTTCCTTACTCTGATCTCGACCGTACGAAAGAAGGGCGGGATTGGCTGTCCCATGTCCCCCAAGCTGACCGGCCCTACATCGAGGAACTCACGCTCTATAATCTCAAAGAAGATATCGGGGAAACGACTAACGTGGCCAACAGCCACTCGGAAGTGGTTGCGGAGCTCTTGAAGCAACTTGACTTTGCAAAGAAAGACATCGGTTACCACGACACGATCGGGATAAACTCCCGCCGAAAAAATTAATGGATCTTATGGCTAGAAAACAAAATAATAGGAATTCTTGAGATGAAGAATACAAGCGTACTCCTTATGCTGATATTCACTTCGGCTCTGGCTTTTGCAGCGTCGTCGAAACCCAATTTCATTATCATCCTCACGGATGATCAGGGGTATGCGGACCTGGGTTGTTTTGGTGGAAACCATGTTTTAACACCGAATATTGATCAAATGGCGAAGGAGGGCGCTCGCCTGACCAGCTTTTATGTCGCGGCTCCGCTTTGCACGCCATCTCGTGCCGCGCTTATGACCGGCTGTTATCCGGCCCGGATTGATCTGGATGTTCCATCGTCAATTGACGTCAAATTACCCCATATCCCCGCAGGCACTAAATTTCCAGTCTTTTTGGCTGGCGATGGACGGGGCCTGAACCCAAAGGAACTGACTATTGCCGAAGTGGCGCAATCCGCAGGGTATAAAACTGGAATATTCGGAAAATGGCATTTGGGGGATCAACCTGAATTTCTGCCGACCCGCCAAGGCTTTGATGAATTTTTTGGGATTCCTTACAGTCACGATATTCATCCGAAGCATAAGAATCAAAAGGTGTTCAGGTTTCCGCCGCTTCCCTTGCTGGAAGGGGAGACCGTTATCGAACTGGATCCGGATGCGAACTACCTGACCCGACGCATTACCGAACGGGCGGTCGATTTCATTCAGAGGAATCAGGATGAACCCTTTTTTCTCTACGTGGCCCATCCTTTGCCACACGGTCCGCTGGCGGCTTCCCCAGAGATCAAGAAGGAATATGCGCAGAAGATCGGTAATAATAAGAAAAAAAAGGGAATCTATTCGACCGCGATTTATGAACTTGATTGGTCGGTCGGTGAAATTCTAAAAACGCTCAAAGAAGAAGGGCTTGATGAAAATACCATTGTACTCTTCACCAGTGATAATGGTCCGGCGGGTAGAAAAGGTTCGGCAAAACCGTTGAGAGGATCAAAGGGAAGCACCTTAGAGGGGGGACAGCGGGTGCCGGCAGTGATTCGTTGGCCAACTGTGATTCCCGCGGGAATGGTGACGGATCAGCTACTGACGGCCATGGACGTGTTTCCCACCTTCGCAAAGCTAAGCGGAGCCACGTTGCCAGATGATCTCGTTATTGATGGAAAAGATATGATGCCCGTTCTTTTGGAAGGGGCTGAGAGCCCGCACGAGTATTTTTTCTATGCGCATTGGGGCGTACTGGAAGGGGTTCGCTGGAAATCGTGGAAGCTACGTATCGTCGACGGAAAAACAGCGCTCTATAATCTGGAAGAAGATATTGGAGAGAAAAAGAATCTTTCAGAAAATCATCCTGAAATTGTGCAGCAACTTAAGGCGGCGATGCAGGGCTTTGAGAAGGATATGAAAGCGAATGTCCGTCCGGCGGGTTATGTCGAGAATCCCAAAATACTTACGATGGCTACTGAATGACTTTTCCAACCGTTGGAAACAAAGGGATCAGAATGAATTTTAGAAAAATAAGTGGGATGATTCTGTTGGGAATAGGGGCAGCGTTCTCATTTCAGCGTTCATGTTTTGCTGCGGAGCAACCGCCCAACATCATCGTCTTTCTGACGGATGACCAAGGCTACAATGACCTGGGTTGTTTTGGTTCTCCAAATATAAAAACGCCCAATTTTGATCGAATGGCGGCAGAGGGAATGCGTTTTACCAGTGCCTATGTGGGCTCTCCAGTCTGCGGGCCGAGTCGCTCGGCATTGATGACGGGGAGCTATCCGATCCGCATTGGAGAACCCGGAAATAGGAAAGCGCTACATACGATTCCGCATACGAAAGAGCTGATGATTCCGGAGGTCCTGAAGCAGGCCGGGTACGCGACGGCCATTCTCGGAAAATGGCATGCTGGAAATGCGAAAACCAAAGGGGATCCGCTGAGTCAGGGGTTTGATTACTTTTTCGGAACACCCAAATACAACGGGGTCACAAAGTTGATTGAGCAGTCGAAAGTGCGTGCTCCGCTGATGCGAAATCGCGAGGTGTTTATTAAGGCGATTGAGCAGAAGGAGATGGATCAGCTGACGACTTGGTACACCGAAGAGGCCATTCAATTTATTACTAAAAATAAGGAGAATCCATTCTTCCTTTATCTGGCGCATAATATGCCGCATGTGCCGCTGGGCGTTTCGGACAAGTTCCGCGGCAAGTCGGCGGGCGGACTTTATGGCGATGTGATTGAGGAATTGGACTGGAGCATGGGCGAGATCCTGAAAACGCTCAAGGAGCTGAATCTGGATGACAATACACTGATCGTTTTTGTCTCGGACAACGGACCATGGAACGAAGAGTCCATCGGGGATCACGGGGGGCATGCGGATCCGCTACGTGGCGCTAAAATGAAATCGTGGGAGGGTGGACCGCGGGTGCCGTGTATCATGCGTTGGCCCGGACAGATCCCTGCCGGAAAAACATCGGATGCCCTGGTCACCACCATGGACTTGCTGCCGACCTTTGCTGGGCTGGCAGGTCAGACGCTTCCATTGGATTTGATTATTGATGGAAAAGATATTTTACCGCTGATCACGGGAGCTACCGAACAATCGCCGCATGAGGTGTACTATTATTATTGCTACACGGATCTTCAGGCAGTCCGGGATGCCCGCTGGAAGCTGGTGCTGCCGCGTTCTGCAAAACCAAAATGGATGAACTGGTGGGCGCGAATGATCGATGAGGTTAAAACCATCGAACTGTATGACCTAAACTCCGATATCGGCGAGACGCTCAATGTCGCCGCACAACATCCGGAGGTAGTCACGCGGCTCATTGCCGCGGTCGAACAGGCCCGTGCCGAGCTCGGCGATGCCGGAACCATCGGCTCCGGCGCGCGGTTCTTTGATCCAGGAAGGAAGCGCCCAGATATCGCCAAATATAAAAAATGGAAAGCCAAACAGCGGGCGAAGTAATCAAATGAAATACGTATTTTTCTATGGAAAAAAGGCTGCCTTTACCCAGCAGGGTTCTTTGCTTAAAATTAAACTGCCAGCCAAACCGCTGAATCGATACGACACGGCTGTGAAGGGGTCTCTATAAAGTAAAAACACTCATACAATGAGAAATAACCACTCCGGAATATTCTTGGCGCTTGTTATGGAAGAAACGGTCTGTGCATTACCACCCAATATAGTTATTATCTTTGCTGATATATTTAAGAGTAGAGGCTGCGATACGGCGGTCGTGCAAAAATGGAACATAGGATTTGGAACGGATAAAAATAATGGAAAGGAGCCGCAGTCGCGAAGCGAGTCAACACGCCCAATAGTGATATGGAGAATGGAAGAATCAAGAAGGGGGCTCCGTCGGCCCTGCTCTACGATATGGAGGCCGACGTTAACCAAACGAACACTGTGTATAACGAATATCCCGAAGTGGTGCAGCAGATGAGTGCGTTCCTGAAATTGTATCGTCAGTAAGCCCCGAATACTGGGAAAAAGTCATAAAAGTAGAACGTGAAAAAGGAAATCAATCGATGAATAAAATGACAGGTATGATGTGGATCAGTTTGTGGGCGGCGGCGAATATTTTTGCGGCACCTGTGGAGGTTAAATCACCGGATGGTCAAGTTTTGGCCTCGTTTGATGTGAAAGATGGAGCGCTGTTCTATTCGGTTTCCAAGGGTGGGAACCCGGTTATTGGTTCTTCTTTCATTGAGATTTTTGCATCCGCAGAAATGACGATCGTGGATCAGTCGGTTCGTGAAAACGATTCAAGCTGGAAGCCGGTTTGGGGGCAGTTTAGCACCATCCGCGACCACCATCGCGAGCTCACCCTTTCGCTGACGGCGGACGGCATGCCGGTGACACTGCTTTGCCGCGCGTTCGATACCGGCATCGGCTTTCGTTTCGTGCTTTCAGAGGAATCTAAAGGTAAAGAAATGACCTTTTCCAGCGAGTACAACGTGCTCAATGGCTTGGCTCATTATCATGGGGAACATGGGCCAAAAATTCCGAACCTTGAAAAGGCAAAACGGGTGTCTGTTCCTTTGGTAACCGAGCGTAATGATGGATTGTATGTCGCGTTCTTGGAGTCGGATCTTTATTCTGCGGCTCCCTTCAGTTTGATGGGGATACGGTATGTTGCGGCTCGAAAAGCACTGAAAGCCTCCAGTTCAGCGATTTCCACGGGAAAGGGGCAGGTGACGGCCTGGCGCACGATTCTGATCGAAGAAACTGCGGGCGATCTGCCGGTGAATACGGTGGCGCTGAATCTTGCAGCACCCTGCCAACTGGAGGATACCAGTTGGATCAAACCGGGAAAGGGGCTGTGGGATTGGCGGGTACATGGATACAACAACGGGGACTTTGTCTACGGCATTAATACCCGCAGCTACATTCGGTATATCGATTTCTGCGCGGAGCAAGGACTGGAATATTTCACGGTGGATGATCATTGGTTCAAGAGTGCGAAGGACGGAAAGATGGTGGTCTCTCCGGAGGTTGATATTGAAAAGGTGATCAGCTATGCCAAAGAAAAAGGCATTATGATTATGCTCTACTACGACCGTAGGAAAGGAAACTTCGGTGACGAAACGCTATTTAGTCACTATGCTAAACTGGGTGCTACGGGCATGAAATATGGTTTTATGGGCAATAAAGCAACCTTTACTCGAAATGCCTTGGATGCGGCCACGGAAAATAAACTACTGATTAATTTTCATGATGGTCCGGTGCCGATGGCAGGTGTGGAACGCACATTACCCAACTTGATTTCTCGTGAATATTGCCATGGCCAACAGGATAGTCGGAGAGCCTTCACGCCGGAAACATTCCTCAAGATGGCCATGGTTAGCGCGTTGTCCGGCCCGCTTGATATGTCCAACGGAAACTTTGGAATCAACAGCATCAATGCGGGTGAACGTGAAAAAGGACCGAAAAAGAAAAATAGTTATATCTCAACTGTGGTCAGTGAGTGTGCCCGCAACCTGGTCATCTATACGGGACTCATGACGCTTCCTGACGCACCGGAAGAATATCTTAAAAAAATCGACCTGTTTGAATTTCTGAAAGTCATGCCCTCGACCTGGGACGACTCCATCGTACCAAATTCGAAGATTGGAAACTATATTACAACCGCCCGACGCAGCGGCGACATTTGGTTTGTCGCTTCTGTCAACGATCAGACCGAGAGGACGCTGAAGGTGACGCTCGATTTCCTGGAGCCGGGGCAATCCTACGAGGCCACGCTCTATCAGGATGCGCCGGATGCGCACGGGGTGAAAAATCCGGAAGCCTATGAAATCAAAAAGATGATCGTAAAGCAGGGCGATGTGATTCCTGCCAAAATGGCCGTCGGTGGCGGACACGCAATGATCCTTCGCCCGATTAAATAGGGAATGCGGATCTAAGGGAAATGCGAACATGAAATTACTCCAATCCTTATGGACCGTTCCGATGACCTCCTTGTGTTTCGTGGTGAGTGTATTTGCTGTGAACGAATTGGCCAGCAAGGAGGAACTGTGTATGGGAAAGGAATACGCTGATGCATTTGCTAACCCCAAGGATGATCCAAATCTCCCCAATGTTCTGCTGATCGGTGATTCGATTTCGAATGCCTATACAGTGGAGGTCCGGAAGCAGTTGCACGGCAAAGCCAATGTGTTCCGGATCCCCAGCAATGGAAAAGACTCGGCGTACGGGTTGCAAAAATTGAATGGATGGATCGGAACACGCGATTGGGAGGTCATCCATTTCAACTGGGGGTTGTGGGATCTTTGCTATCGCAATCCAAAGGCAAAAACTCAAGGGCATCGGGACAAGGTGAACGGGACGCAGTCTGTACCTCCGGAACAATACAAAGACAACATAGAACAGATTGTGGCCCGCTTGAAAAAAACGGAGGCGGTATTGATCTGGTGTACCACCACGCCGGTGCCGGAAGGGGAGGTGGGGCGCAAGCTGGGTGATGACCTCAAATACAATCGGATTGCTGCAGCAATCATGAAAGCAAACGGGGTTCAGATTAACGATCTGCATGCCCATGCGCTCTTGAAATACGCTGAAATTCAAAAACAAAAGGGCGATGTCCATTACTCAAAGGAAGGATCGACCTATCTGGCAGAGAAAGTGGCGCAGGAGATTTCTTCGGTGCTTCTGAAATGAAGAAGCAAATTTAGGCCTATTGGGGATCAAGTCTTTTCCATAGAATGCAGGGGGTTGATCTTAAGATGTTTGCGATATCAGGTGTGTTGTCGTTTGTTGAACGGGTGATGCAATGGAAGTAAAAGGAAATATAGAGATGAAATATAACAAAATTAAATGGTTGGGTTTGATGTGTCTTTCGGGAACTTTATCGGCCGCTGCGTCCCCATATGATTTCAGTTCGGATCAAGGCTTTGGAGTTTATCGCGCGGGAAAAATTTCTAAAACTTCTTTGACTGGGATTCTCGCGGAGTTTCCGGTTGAGCTTCCTGTGTTTGAGCGGGGAGCTTATTTCGGCGGGGGATTGGGTTCCAACTTCAAGTGGCCGCGGCTAGCCAATCAGTTGACGCCATGGTTTGTGAATAACAACGATATGTCTACGCTGTTTGCAGAACCCTTTGCCAAAAATCCGTGTAGAACTATTGGGAAAGGGGCGCAGTCGCAGGGCATGTTTGCACTCTATCAATTGGAGTCGGGTGAATATCTGACCGTGCTTCCGCTCAGCAAGGGTTCAACCATGAGCTGGTTGGAAACCTCGAAAAGTGGAGAGGTCAAACTGGTGCTCAGCAACTTTGGCACGGGCACGGAGAGCGGAACGGTTCCGCTGCTCGCTTGGGCGAAGGACCGGAATCTGTAC
>JBAHZU010000090.1:0-18205 GCA_037132875.1 Pontiella sp. | reverse complement strand
AAAGTGATTCTGAACTTTTAATAAATTATCTAGCAGAGCATCCTAAAGCCGGTGACCTTATGCAAGGCACTGGTGGGATACGAAAGTTAAGGTGGGCTAAAAGCGGAGGAGGAAAAAGTGGTGGTGTGAGAGTAATATATTACTTTCACAGTGAATCAATGCCATTATTTCTTCTGTCACTTTTTGGCAAAAATGAAAAAGCTAACTTATCCCATTTTGAGCGCAACTTGCTAGCTAAATTTACTCTTACATTAGTTAAAAACTACGGAGGCTAAAATGAGTAGCATCTTTGAAAGTATTAAGCAGGGGTTAACTGAAGCGGTAGATTTCAGTGAAGGCAATATTAAACACGCCACTGTTCATAAATTTGATCCTGTTGATGTTAAAGCAATTCGATCAAATGTACACATGACTCAAACTGAGTTTGCCTCAAATTTCGGTATCAGTTTAGGTACACTACGCCACTGGGAACGTGGTGATAGAACACCGAGAGGTCCAGCACTCGTTCTATTAACTGTTTTATCTAAAAACCCAAGCGCTGTTATTCAAGCTTTAGCGTAAACAAAAACTAACAAGTTGCTTAAACGGAAAAATAACAGTTGGCCATCGCTTCGCGATTATAGCCAACCATTATTTTCCGCTTAGCTTGGCGTTATATGCTTTTAAGTCACTATGTTTTAGGGCAAAGAAATAAGTTTCGCCAATTCTGTATTGTGGGTTACCGCCAATAGGCTAGTTCAAGTTTTGGTGCGTTTCTAAAAGCTGTGATTTAGTAGCCATTAGCTCTAAATAATATATCGGGTGGCTCAAGTTAAGGTTTAGTGGTTTAATAACGTCATGTGCAATTAGCTGCCATGTTTGGGTTAACCGCTCTGCATCTAACAAGGCATTTAAACGGATTCGTAACAGCTTGCTCGGTTCCGCTTCGCTTCACATTTTAGCAAGCTATTACTCACCGCTTAATGCGGCGTTAAATTTGCCGAGCGTAGCTCGGGGAATACGCGTTACTGGATAAATAAACAGCGGTGTTCTATTGTTACTTTATGAATAAAGTAACGGTACAAAGCTTCTTACAACAGAGCTTTTCAACATACCGGCAATATCACGCGCTACCGCTTTATCAAATTAAAGCAGCAGAGCAACTGATGAAATGCCGTACAGCCTCTTTAGGTGGCCATTCGGTTTATTGCGAAGATGGGCATTTGAATGGTGTTTGGTATAACAGCTGTAAGCATCGTAGTTGCCCGCAGTGCAGTGGGTTAAAAGTGGCTCAGTGGCTACAAAAAGCAGAATCTCTATTACTTCGGTGTCCACATCACCACTGGGTATTTACCCTTCCTCATGACTTACATCCTATCTAGTTCTTTAATCGTGAAGTGTGCCAGCGACTGCGGGTGTGCGAGGGTGAGGGCGGCAAAGGCCGTACGGTCTCGCACGAGATAAGTCCAACGCGTGTCTCCAGCAGCTCAAGAAGGCTCTTCCGGTGGGACTACTTCATGTTCACCTTCGCCGTGCCCGAGCAACTGCGCCGCCGCCCTCAAAGAGCAACGGCGAAAAATCTGATCCTTCGGTGCCTTGCGAGCCGCTGCCGGGGGAGCTAGATGTTTTTCTTTCGCGACTCTCCTTAAATTGCATCGGAAGACGGTGGATTGGGGGGCGTGTGTATGGATATGCGGAATGCCCTTGTTGACATTGCATCCCAATAGCCCGTATGAAACGGACGTGCATTTTCATGATGAAGGGATGTAGATATGAATTATTGGATGTTAGGACTGGCTCTGACGGTGACCTTTTCGACGGTGGCCCAGGAAACTAATTTAAGTTGTTGTGGTGTATTGCCCTCGCGTTTTGGGACGGGGGCGCCCGAAATTCCGGAAGGGATGGTTTGGGTGCCGGGCGGTGCGTTTACGATGGGCTGGACGGGATCATTTTCCCGGCCGGATGAGGGGCCGTTGCATCGGGTTAAACTGGATGGATATTGGATAAAGCGGACACCGGTTACTAATGCAGAATTTGCAAAATTTGTGAAAGAAACGGGCTATGTGACCACGGCTGAAAAAAAGCCGGTGCTTGCGGAGATCATGAAGGGAATGCCGCCGGGAACGCCTCCACCTCCGGAATCGGCGCTGGTGGCTGCCTCGATGGTTTTTACACCGCCGAATCGACCTGTGGGGTTGAATAATCCTTTGGTCTGGTGGCAGTGGAAGGCGGGAGCGAATTGGAAGCATCCATTGGGCCCGGGCAGTGGGATCACCCGGATTCAGGATCATCCGGTGGTGCATGTTTCGTGGTATGATGCCGACGCTTATGCCGAGTGGCGGGGGATGAGCCTGCCGACCGAGGCCCAATTTGAATATGCCGCCCGGGGCGGGCATGAACAGCGGCTGAATACTTGGGGCGATGAGCCGGTAAACGAGGGGCCGCCGAGGATTAATATATGGGAAGGGCCGTTTCCGGGCCGCAATACGAAGCGGGATGGGTACCTTACCACCTCACCCGTGACGGCATTTGCGCCCAATGATTTTGGTTTATATGATATGGCAGGAAATGTTTGGGAATGGACCGCCGATTGGTATCACGTGGATGCTTACCGTATGGATGCCCGCAAAGGGATCGTGGAAAACCCGCAGGGCCCCCCGCTGAGTTATGATCCGCAGGAACCCCACATGCCCAAGAGAACGACCCGGGGTGGTTCTTTTCTTTGTAACGATGCCTATTGTTCCGGCTACCGCCCGGCCGCCCGAATGAAGACCAGCCCGGATACCAGTCTCAATCATACCGGCTTCCGTGTGGTTCAGAACGTATTGAAAGCGCCAGAATAGAAGGGTTGCGTAGCCGCGGTGTTTGACCGTGGCCACGAAATGCCTGCTCTCGCGCTGACCGGGCTCTTTATGTGAATCATGGGAAGGGGTGCCCATGCCGTATAAACGTAGATACAGTCATCGCAAAAGAATAACGGGCGCAGAGTATCGCGCGGTTTTTTTAAAAAGTAGGACAAGCGGTTCCAAGGATTGGAAAAGGCTACGAACTTTGAAATCAGTAATCTTCTACAGGTAAAGGGGGCTTAGGGGACCGGCCAGGTGATGTCGGAATCGAGTACGCGGAAATAGCCTTTGATGCAGTTGGGATTGCGGATGCAGATTTGGATGTGATTCTTTTCGTGGAACCCGGCATTTTTGTAGAGCGACTTTCCTTCGGTGAACATTCCGCGCGCGCTTGAGAGCGCGGATTCTTTTCTGGTTTCTCGGCTGGCATGAAGCAGTTCTATTACAGCGCAATCACGATAGCGTAGTAGTAATTCCTTGGAGTTGCGGACTGGTTGGTTGTGTGCCAGTGGTATGTCATTATTTTTACAAATTTCTTCATACAAGGCATTCGCTTCTTTGACGATCGTAATTGATTTTGCATCGAGTAGGTTTAGACAGTTCCCTAGATCAATGATGGCGCCAACAACAGCTGGTTCGCGGATCTTCTTGCTACACCGCTTGGGGTAGAGTTTTAAGTTCCGGGCGTATTCCATGGCCCGTTGAGGGTTGTTTTCCCAGAAATAGATCCCATTCCCTAGCCAGTCATACTCATTGGTGCTCTTTTTGAGCTTAGATTTCCCTGCAAAGACCGCTTCGGCTACCTTTTTGTCGCAGCCATGAAAACCCAGAACAAAGGAGGGAAGTGTGGAGTACATGATTAACGGAACTGAGCCTTAAGGGTTCCGTTTTTAGTGTACATGCCCGTCTTGTACAGCAGCTCCTTTGCTTTCTTGGGAGATTTTCTTACTTCAGCGGCGGTCTCTCGAATGGCCTTGACCTGTTTGTTTATTTCTCTAGTGGTCATGTCATGTATCCCTAAGTTGATATATCCTTGATACGCTTCTGTATCAGTTTTGTCCATCTTCTAGCATTACATTGCAACGCTAGGTGGGTAAATAGGGGGGGCTTATATATTTGTATGGCTCTGTGAGCTTACTCCCTGATCCTGATCCTTTAGTTCGTGCAGATGGAGCTCTCTTATCGTGAACCATGGGCAGGATGCCGATGATATTTGAGCGGTTTGAGCCGTTGAAAATAGGATAGGTGACTTCTTGATAATCAGTGATTTTCGGCAGGCGTTGACGGGGCCGTTTGATATTCGGCCCCTCGGCTTTGTAAATCGCGATTGATCCTGCTTGCACTTTTTCCAATGGTTGGAATATATTGCCGACCCTTCAGAACGCCCTGATAGCTCAGCTGGATAGAGCAACGCACTTCTAATGCGTAGGTCGCAGGTTCGAATCCTGCTCAGGGCACCATTATTTATGAAACCACTTAAGAATAAATACTACGCTTTTCGGCATGGTCAGAGCAGGGCCAATGTAGAGGGCATCATTATCAGCAACCCGGCCGTCGGGACCATCGCGTATGGTTTGACGGAGGTGGGTCGGCAGCAGGTGGCTACTCGGGTGGCTTCTGCAACGGATTTTGATGCGGATTCGGTGATTATTTCTTCTGATTTCCTGCGCACGCGTGAGACGGCGGAGATCGTCCGCGCAAAGCTGGGTGCGGCAGAGGTGATTCTGGAGGAGCGGCTGCGGGAGCGTTTCTTTGGAGAGTGGGAGGGGAAATCGCACACAAATTATTCCGAGGCTTGGAAGACGGATTCGTTTGACCCTGATCGGGTGTATCATGGCGCGGAGAGTTCGCGCTCGGTGCAGGAGCGGATGTGGTCGGTGATTCAATCGTTGGAGGTGGACTATGCGAAGCGGACGATTATTCTGGTTTCGCATGGGGACCCGCTGATGCTGTTGCAGACTGCATTTAAGGATTTGGGACCGGATAAGCACCGGGCGCTTCCTTATATTGAGACGGCTTCATGGCGGTTATTGACTTCTTGAATGTCGATGGAGGCGCTTGCTTGAGTGTTTCGGATCGGAATGGCATGGGCGGTTTTTTCTTTGTCCAAACCGGTCGATGTGTTGCTTCGCGTTGATTCCTGTTATTTAATTTTCAGGGCGAGCATGGTCATATCGTCTGACTGCCGATTATTTCCGGTGAAGGTGACGACGTCTTGTCGGATGTTTTCCAGCAGGTCGTTGGCTGAAGCCGAGGCCATTTTTTCTATGGAATGGATCAGTGTGTCCGTTCCCCATTCTTCGCCGGCGCTGTTCATGGCTTCGGTAATGCCGTCGGTATAGCTCACCACGAGATCGCCGGAGTGGAGCTGGATGGTGCGCGTTTCGATGACTTCCGCAAAGATTTCACTATCCACGAGGCCAATGGCGATGCCGCCCGTTTCAACCTGTTCGGCTTTCCGCTCTCCATTGCGGATGATGATGGGGGCTTCGTGTCCGGCCCGGGCATAGCTGAGTTGATGCGTGTCGAGATTCAACACCATATAGAGCATGCTGATGAACATATCCTCGGCGAGATTGCTGCTGAGGGTTTTGTTCATGGAGGTGAGCATGGTGGCGGGATCATAGACTTTTTCGGCATTCACGCGAATCACGCTGCGACAGACGGCCATCATCAGCGCGCCGCCAATGCCTTTGCCGCTGACATCTGCAATGGCGAGGCCAATGTATTTTTCGTCGATATGAATAAAATCGTAGTAATCGCCGCCAATATCCATGGCCGGATGGCTGAATGCGGCCACCTCCACGGAGGCGAAGGTTGGGATCTGCTGGGGCAGGAGGGAATTCTGAATCTGTTGGGCCATTTGCATGCCGCGGTCGAGCTCGCGCTTTTCCTCGAGTGTTTCCTGGATGCCTGCATAATGAATCGGAACAGAGGCTTGGGCGGCAAGCGCCTGAGCCAGATTTAAGTCTTGCAGGGAAAATTGGCCCTCATTCGTCCGGTTGGCAAGAACCATGACTCCGATGGTATGATTTCCGAAGCGCATTGGAACCACGAGCAGGGTACGAATTTTAAGGAAGTCTGAGTCCATCTGCGGAACGCGGGAATCCAGTTCGGCATCTTCCACGAGAATGGAGTTTCCCTGCAGGGCTGATTCGCCAACCAGTCCTTCGCCCAACTTGATGGTCGTATTTTTCACCAGTTCTTCCAGCTTCTGCGCGGCATTCGTTGCTAAGTTGAGTGCTGAAGAAGACGTTTCAAAGGGGGGCGGGAATACGCCAGAAATTGATCTTGCTTCGAGTTGAGTGGTTCTGGGATTGAAGAAATAGATTGCGCCGGAGCCTGCTTTACAGGTGCGAACGGCATAATGCAGGACGCGCGAGAGGAGAACTTCCATGTCTATTTTTTCTGATTCCGCAAAGACCTCTCCTACATTGTTCACGAAACCGAGCACGGCTTCTTTTTCCTGGAGGAGGGTGTCGCGCTGGCGTTGTAATCTTAGGCGTAGGCGACGATTTATAAAAAGAATAAGGCAGAAAAACGTGGGAATAATTAGGCCTATAAAGAGGGTGAACCAAATTAGTAAACCATGCATAGCAGACCTATTCGTTGCTCAGAGAGCGAACATCATCCCCAAGAAACTCAAGGACCGATTTGAATTTGATAAGGTTTGCGGGATTGATATCAACCAGCATTTCGTGGGCTTCAAGCGTTGTTTTTGCAACTTCCAACTTATCGCTGAGATCTGCTGGTAGTGACTCACCGCAGATCGTGCAGTCATCCAGTTCGGTGTCTTTTTCCGAGGCGAGGGAGTAGTTTACCACTCGGTCTACACCCAGTGTAACGAGTAGCTTTTTATTTTTTTCAGACAGGTTGATGAGTTTGAAATCAAACCCGGGTTTACTTTTGATTAGACAGGACAGTCCGGCAATGACGCCCATAAAGGTGCTGTCCATTCCGATGCAATCGGACATATCGATCACGATCTTCTTCGCCGTTTTTTTGGCGATGACCTGATGGATGAATTGCTTCATTGCCGGGCTCACCTTGAACGAACCGCGGCCCTCCACTCGGATTACCGCCATTTGATCAACGTATGCCGCCGTTAGGTTGTCACTTTTTTTGTCAGAACCCATTTTTCTCTTTATACCCTTAAAATACTCAGAACCGTGGACGATAGTATCACCGCCGAATCGGAGATCAATGTGAATTTTTAAAAAACATAAATTTCACTCAGCCCGAATTCTGAAAAAGAATTATTGAGTCCCTATTTCGATCGGGCTTCTGGCTGAATGATCACGACGCATTCTCCTTTAACCGTGCGACCTTCATAGAGGGCTTTGATTTCGGCAGGAGTTCCGGTGGAAAGTTCTTCAAACTTTTTGGTCATTTCCCGCGCCACAAATACCGTGCGATTTTCGCCTAAGTGCAATTCGATTTCATCAAGGATCTTCATCAACCGGTAGGGAGATTCGTAGAGTACGACCGGGATATCTGCCTCGGCCCATTTCAGCAGGTCGCGCTTGCGCCCCCCACTTTTATGGGGGAGAAATCCCGCGAAAATAAAGCCGTACTCTCCGAATCCACTGAGGGCCACCGCAGTGGTGACGGCGGCTGGGCCTGGGACGGAGGTGATTGGGATTCCGGCCTCTTTGCAGAGGAGAACCACTCTGGAACCGGGATCCGAGATGCAGGGCATTCCGGAGTCGGTCACCATGGCAATGGCTTGCCCTTCGTTAATCCGATCCACAATTTGTTCCGCCCGCTGCTTTTCATTGAACTTGTGGCAGCTCATCATCCGGGTGCTAATTTCATAGCGATCCGTCAGCCGTCGGCTATGGCGCGTGTCCTCTGCCACAATCAAATCGGCCTCTTTCAATGTTTCCAATGCCCGGAAAGAGATGTCGCCTAGATTTCCGATGGGAGTGCCTACAATATAAAGTCCTGATTCCATGCGGGCACAGTAGGGGAAAGGAATGAAACTTGAAACTGGAATCTAAGGGCCAATATAAAACAACGGGCTTGCATGGTGAATGCTCTCCGTACAACATTGCCCGATGCTTTCCGATCCACAGAGAAAAAAGGTGTTTAACACGATCATCCTGACGCAGTGCCTCGGGATGCTGAGTATTGCATTTTTTCAAAATGGGTTTTTTCTAAACTATTTCACAAAGCTGGGTGTTTCCAACGCGTCGATTGCGCTTCTATTTGCCGTGCCGCCGTTGGTCAGCGGGGTGTTGATGATTCCCTTTGCTTTTTTGGCCGATCGGACGGGTAAAATTAAACAGGGACTCATTGGGCAGGTTTTGGTGGTGGTCGGGTTGCTGCTGGTTTTGGCTGTGGGTTGGGTGGATCCGCGTTCGGCACTGCTGTGGGTTGGCGGGGGGATTGTTATTTTCTCGATCGGTGGAACGCTGCAGGGAGCCTGCTGGTTTGCGCTGTTGAACCCGATTGTTCCTCGCGAAATACGGGGTCGTTTTTTTGGACGGTTGCGCATGACGTTCATGACGGTCTGCATTCTCTTTTCGCTATTGATTACCCGAATGCTTGGGATCTCTGAGCGTATGGCCATTTTTCAGATCATCATTGGGGTCGTCTGCGTGTCGCACATGGTGCGTTTCTTTACCTATGCCCGGATTCCCGAGTTGGAGCTAGATCATCAGGATCCAACGGCAAAGAGCACACTGAAAGAAGCGCTTGCGTTTGTTTTTCGTATTCCGGGCTTCAGCGCATTCAATAGCTATATATTGCTCATTACGCTGTTCACCGCGGCCATTCCATTAGTTTACGGGTTGATGCAGAAAGATGTTTTTGGTTTTACCCCCGCTCAGATTCAGCTCATGGGAACGCTATTTCTGGCGGGCAGTGTGGCGGGCAATTTGCTCGGAGGCCGGCTGGTGGATCGGTGGGGCGTTCGGCGGGTCTTTCTAGGTGCGCACATTTTATATGCCCTGGTGATCTTCTCGATGTTGGCCCGCTCGTGGATTCCGGTGCCCCTTCTGGTTCAGGTGGGTATGGGCATGTTTGTTTTTAGTATGATTGCGGCAACGAGCGGGATTGCTATTACGTCTGAAATGCTGGAGCTGATTCCCGCACGCCATAAATCGCTTTCAACCGCGGTCTGCCAAACGCTACTCAGTGTGGGGATTGCGGCTTCGCAGTTGTTTGTTGCGCGAGCGATCAGTTGGAAGATACTGGCGTCCGAATGGACGGTTCTTGGCCATCATTTTTCGGCCTACGATTCGTTGCTTGCCGGATTTGGGGTCATGATTGTGATTCTGCTCGCTACCCTTGGGCTGATTCCAAAGGTGGTGAAAAAAGTGCAACTTCTGCCCGGCAGCGGCTATCCTCGGATGTAGGTTTCCTCCGAAGAGGAAATCTACGGTTGATCGGTCAGCGAATCGAAGTAGGTATCGAGCCGTTGTGAACCGCCGGCTTTGATGGCGTTTTCTAAGGTTCGGAACGATCGGATGCGAGCCTGATCCATCGTTTTGTGGGCTTCGCGGCCTTGGTCGTGCACGGTGATGAGCACGTCGCCGTTAGAATCTTTAATCTGCAGCATCAGCTCATAGCGGACAAAGACCAGGCCTTGAGCACGCTCGCCGGTGTCGGTGATCTCCACGGCCGCTTGGATACCGAGGACCATGGGTTCCCCGATCACAAAGCCATAGCGGGTCATGAACGCTTGGAGGGTGGCCATCATCCGTTGGTCCTCGTCCCCATCGACCTCGATCTGCACCTTGATCTGCTTGGCGGTGTCGGCCAGCGCTTTGCGCAGTTGGTTCAGCGAGTAGCTGGGAGTGGCATCGGGAACCGACCGAAGATGGATGACTTGCAGTTGGCGCAGAAGTTGGGCGGCTTCCTTTGCGTGTGCATTCGCCGCACGAAGCGTGGCATAGGTGGTGAGCAGGTCGTCGGACTTCTTCAGTTCGGCTTTCAGGAAATTAACGCGCGTAGTTTCTACGGAAATTTTGTCGCGATAAATTTCGGCAGTGTCGCGGCGATTTAGGTAGGCCACCGCATGATAGCGGTTGAGCGGGTCTTTCCATGCTTCGGCATGCTGAATATTGAACAGGGTCTGGGAGGAGATAATCTGGATGTCGGAGGAAAAGTCCGACGTGTACTCGAAATGGGTGGTGGTTTCGCGGAATTGGTTGTGTAGCTGTTCGTAGGACTCGATGTGCGATTCAAAAATGCGAGCAAGGCTGGCTGCTGCGGAATTTTCAGCTGCCCGGCGAGTGTCGCCCGTGCCGAGGGCGACCAAAAAAAGGTTTTCCGGATACGCGATTTTGGGATTTGAGACCCATTCGGGTTCTTTGTTCGGATGGGTGAGGCATCCGCTCAGGCTGAGTAGGGGCAGGATGAGAAGGAGGTGGATCGCTTTATTCATCATGGCGGTTCCCTAGTTTAGGTAGGCCGATTGCAGGAGGTTGAGCGTCCCCGCTTTTACCGAGATTTGTTCTCTTTTATCCGAGTGGAGCAGGGTGCCGCTCTTGGAGTAATAGTTCACCCGGATATCGTATAGGCCTTCTTTTAGGTGGAGCTCGTTAATGGATGCGGTGGCCGGGAAAAAGCGCGACATACGCAGATCTGCATTTTCGGTTTTGTTGACGAGAACTGTGGTGGCCACGCGGGTGAAGAAGGCCAGCCCGCTACCCAGATTGTTGGTCACCTGCTGCGTTGCGGTTTGGGTGGCCAGGCCTTTTACCACCGCTCGGGTCAGCGTTTTCATATAGATGATTGGCTTTCGGACCCCGAATGTCTCCATCGCGACATTTTCCAAGCTTTCCAACGGTTGGAGGTCCTGCGGATCCGCATCGCGAACGACCACTTCGATTCGATCCACTTTGGAGGGCCGTTTATGCATGCTGGGCAGTTGGAATTTAAAGTTATATCCCGGTTCCACTCCGAACCAGGGGAGTACGGCTAGGCCGGAAAGATTCTGTTTGCCCAAATAATTTTCCGAGGTGCCTGCCAATATAATCAGGTCTTTTTCGGTGTAGATGTGAAAGGTCGCGGCCTTTTTGTCTGGAGCAATACCGCTGAAGGCGATGATGTTCAGGCGCGCGGTGGGGGGCGAAATTCGTTCGGTTTCTTTGGCGAAGTCGGGGAGATCAAAGGTGTAGATGTCAGGTTGGAGCTTCCACCCTTTGGAAATTTTTTCGAGGTCAATGCGGACGTCGTCCCACTTATAGTCGTTACGGTAAAGTAGCATGCTCAGGTAGCGGCCGAGCGCCGATTCTTGGAAATAACTTTTTCCGGGGCGGAATTCTTCGTGGGCTTCTTCGGCTTTATTCATCTGCTCGGCTACGTGGTCGTATTTACTTTCGAGTTGGAGCAGCTTGTTGTTGATGCGTCGGACTTCTACGAAGGCCGAATCGTTCTCTCCCAGTGCGAGATAGTTCAGCGCTTTAAATGCATTGAGGTAAATATCTTCGTAGTCTTCGCCCGCATAGTCCTGCACATTGTCATTCAGGATCAAGGTGCCTGCGGAACGAGTCAGACTCTTGGTAAAGTTTTCTGCAATGGCCCGCTCGGCTTGTTCGAGCTGTTTGTTGCTCTTTTCATACTCCCCATTCCAGTGGTAGAGCATGCCGGTGTCGAGGTAGTAGATCACGCGGTCTTTAAAGCGGTACGTTTTTTCTTTCGCCGCTTCAATCTGAACCAGGGCCGCCGGATAGTCTGCCTTTGCTAGCATGACATCCACCCCCGCATATTGCGTTTTATTGGTCCGCAGGCTGGCACAACCGGTTAGGATGACCGTTGCGCCAGACAGAATTAGAATGGGGAGGGGGAATCGCATGACGTGGATCCAAAAAAGCGCCGTGTTTCGCGGCGCTTTTTATTAAGAAATGACTACCACTTCCGACTCTGGTTTTTCACATATTTTTTGATCTTCTTGCTGCCCATCCAAACCTTTTCGTTGGTTTCCAGATGAATCATTTCCATATCGACCTGATAGAATATAACAGATTCTTTTCCCTCTTGGTCGATAATGGTTTTGATGCTGCCTTGCAGCATATAGTCAGCCCCGGTTTCGGCCGCGAGACGCTTCTGGGTTTCTTCCGTGGACCACGTCTGTTGCTCTTTACGCTCTTGGCGCAACGCACCGCGTTCAATGTTGCTGGCCACGAATGTTACCCGACCGTTATTAATTAGTTCGCGTTCGAGATCTTTGGTGAAGGTTTCGGTTTCAATATGTTCAGAACTCTTATTTCGCACCGTGCCGACAATGACAACGGGTTTTTTACCATTTTTCGAGGTGTATTCCTCAATCCACGATCGCGTGGCGATGTCTGCAATCATTTCTTTGGAAACGAGCTGGGAGTCGGTGTCGTTCCATCGCCCGGAAAGGTCGATCTGCTCATCGGCGTCCATGCGTTCGACTTTGGTTTTGCATCCGGATAAACTGATGATGGAGACGAGGGTGAGGGTAAATAGCAGTTGGTTTCTTCTCATGAGTGCTCTCCTAGAGTTGTAAATCAAATAAATTTTTCTAAAGAATATAGATTGTGTCCAGCGAGGTCAATCGCAAGGGCGGGTTATCTATCGAACGATTTCGGCGATAATAACATCAAAATCAGGATCGCGAATGAGCAATATAATTTTGTCCGTACGCAGTAGTTTTTTCTCCAGCAGGCTCTGGAGGCTGGTTTGAATTTTTTCGTTGCTGCCGAATTTGGACAGGCTTTCATAGAGTTCAGCGGTGCTTTCTCTTCCGCCCAATAAACCAATTTTTTTCAGCTGGGCCAGAGTCTCTTGGTCCGCAAAGAGGGCCTGTAAGGACGCATTCTGCTCCAGCCGAGAGGCGTCGCCGCTCAGGAGGTCCTGCGTAAATTTTTCGTCATCAACCAATTGTTTGACGGAGTCCGCCGCGAAGATATTTTCCAGGTGCCGCATGCCCTCGGCCGGGTTGCTCAGGACGCGAGCCGTTGCTGCGGCCTGCGATTCTTTTCCATCGCGCGTTACGACCACATTAATCGTTTCGTAAACGGCCCGTCGGGCGAAGCTTCCAAATTTTGATTCAGAGGCTCCCGGAATGGGGCGGCCCAATGTGCCGACCAGAAAAATATCACCCAGCCAGAAAAGAAAAATGAGAGAAAGCAGACCCACGGTCACATTGATCAGGCTTCCGCTGAGCGAGCTATACCATGGATGGCTGTAGTCGTCCTTCTCCTCTTTTTCCAAATGATTGTTGCGCAGATTGGACATGATGATATGGAAAATGAAGGTGATGATGGTGAAGGTTAGAACCGCAACGACCGGAATGGTGACGATGCGGGGGCGGTGCGTCAGTTCGCCCAGCCAGAAACCAATATAGCGTCCCGTAAAATAGGAGACGCCGTAAGCCAAGATCACCCGGACGACACTCAACGCGGAAAGAAGGAATCCTTTGTGCCAGCCAGAAAGCAGAAAAAAGATAAGTATGATGGCGGCTAAGATATCTATTATTATGTGCATACAACACCCCTTGAATTTAACGTAGGAAAGATAGTTTGTTAAGATACGCTCAGAAAGCCTAAAATGGGCGTTTTACATTTTGAAGGTAATTTGAAAGGCGCAAACCGTGAGATCGGATATCAGGATGAACGCTTTTGGAAGCGATCGGAAGCAACGGTGCGAGATGCAAACTCGGGAGGAGGGGGATCATGGAATTTTTATATGCGGCAGAATTGAAGAAGCGCTTCACGTGTTATGGTCATTTTTATGAACTGGCATTTATGAATGGCGAGATGGCGAAGTGCCGCAGTGTGTTGGAAGTTGTTGATTCCTCTATTTCGCAGGAGGATCCCTCCGCCATCGCGCTGATGATCCCCGATGTGGTGGTGATCATGATGAATCCTGGATCTTCGCGTCCGAAGGTGGCGGGGCATGTGGACGAGGTGCTGGAATATCCGAATGCGAGAAATCCGATGAAAAAGAAACTCGTGCTCACACAACCGGACAATACTCAATATCAGGTGATGCGCGTGGCCGTTTCTCAGGGGTGGAAACACATTCGGGTGCTTAATCTGTCTGATCTGCGAGATCCAAAATCAGTCAACTTCCTGCAGCAAGTATCCGTTTTAAGCGGTATGATGGACGGACATGTGCACCGTTTGTTCTGTGCGGAACGAGCCGAGGAATGCGCTCGCTCGCTGAAGCGTAAAACACCAACCCCCCTTCTGCTCGGGTGGGGGCAGGATCTTGGATTGCTCCCGATGGTTGAGCCGTGCCTTGAAAAAATCAGTGGCGAGCCTACGTGTACGGTTGCTTCGGAGGTACATCCGAAGTTGAATGCGCATCCAAGCCCGATGTTGCAGAAAAAAAAGATGCTGTGGTTGGAAACCATCATAGACCAGTTGAATGAGTCTTCTGCTAAATCAATGGGTTAAAACAAGTAACATCTGAATGCGAGGCCTCGTTGCCTTCGCCTAAACTTGTAATGGATCAAAAACTCGGTCATATTCTTGGTTCTTAATCGCAGAGGGGCTGGGGGAAATATCATGTTTAAATATCTTGCTGTACTACTACTCGGTTTGCTGGCGGGTTGCCACAGTGCGAAGCGGGCGGAGATGCCGGAGGGGCATACCATTACCGAAGAATTGGTCATTAAGGTGGATGCGGCTTCGGGGGATAAACTTGAGTTTTCATTGCGCCATCACACGGTTTTTCAGCAAAAGGGCGAGCGAGAAGCCCGTGGCACTAAAAGTGAGTTCTTGGTGACTGTAGAACCCTCGTCCTGGGCCCAGATTAAACGCAGCGGCATCCTGATTGGCTATACGTCTTCCACGGAATGTCTGCTGGATGGCGAAATGGTGGGCGTGTCCGGAATGCCTGGAGAAAACGTCTCGGTAAAGATCGAGCCCTTGGCGATTGATCGTTTTCGGGTGATTGGAATTTTTCTGGCTTCCCGGATGTCCGAGTCTGGTGAGCTGGGTAAGACCATTCCGTTCGATTTTGTGGCAGAACTGGGAAAGGAAACCACGGTGTATCGGAAAGTCGTGGTGTTCGATCCTGAAGCTCGGTTGGGTGAAGAGCAGTTGCTGAGAGAATAACCAATAAACGCCGTGCTTTCGTCTGATTTTGTCGCATTGATTTCGGTTTGAGCTCCTCGGAGTGGGCACCTGCGCTGTTGGGACTCCCCTCTCGTATCTGCGCCTAATTTGGCAACGGCCTTTTTCAGGATGAAACGCCCTCAACCGAAGAATGGTTGGGTTTGGCGATTCCCTCTGCGCACGTTTAAACGGTGTTCAAATCAGGATGCCGACCGGCCTTTATTTCCCCCGATCCCCATCCGAAACCAGTTGAGAAATAAACGGTTCTCTCTATACTCCCGGCAGCTATGAAACTGATCAAAATTAACGAGCAACCTGAAGTTGGGGTTTCGCAGAATAAGAAAATCCGCAAGCGAGTCTGGGTTGGAAACGGAGTGTTGAATAACATCACCAACTTTTCCCGCGTCATCTTTCCGCCCGGGGAAAAGACCGCTCGTCACCAGCATGATGATATCGACGAAGTTTTCACCTGCGAGTCGGGCTGTGGCGAAGTTCGGATCAATGACGTTGGCTATATTTTTTCCGCAGGCACAACGGTGGTGGTGAAGGCCGGCGAGCTGCATGAGATGATTAATTCTGGGAGTACCAACCTGATTGTATCCTATTTCAGCGTGCGGGCCGAGTGATGCTCCTCTTGCTGTTGCCCCATTGAGCTACCGCGAATCGTAGGTTTCCGGCAAGGGGTATGTTCCACGGGTTGGACCGTTCGGCTTTATTTGGTGTGCTGGTCGGAAGAGATGTTGTCCGTGAATTCAGCGATCTTATCGAAGTAGCGTTCTTCAGCCACATAGGCATAGTCCATGTGCCGCGCGCCATCAATCCAGAGATACTCTTTCGGTTCGGAAGCAACTTCATACAGTTTCTGTCCATGCCAGAAAGGAATCACAGGATCATCTTTCCCATGAATCACCAGCACGGGGCAGTCGACCTGTTGAATGAACTTTTCGTTGTTAAATTTATCCCAAGGTAAAAGCGGAATCTGGGTCTTCACACGGAAGGCCGAAAGGAAGGAGCACTCCAAAATCAATCCGCCGACGGTGTGGTGTGCCGCAAGCCAGGTGGCGACGGCTCCGCCCAGCGATCGGCCCTGTGCAATGATCTTTTCAGGAGGAACCTGCTGATCGTTGGTTAGCCAGCGATAGACCGCCGAGGCATCGTCTTTGATTTTTCGATAGGAGGGCGAACCCTCGCTGGTGCCATAGCCGCGGTAGTCATACATCAGCACCGAGAAGCCGCGGGCGTGGAATTGCTGAAAAAATGGCAGAACTCCGCTGAGATCCTCGCCATTCCCGTGGCTGAACAGCAGCGTGAACTCGGCTTCGGGATTTTGCAGATAGACCGCATTGAGCGTTTCGCCATCCGTGGTTGGAATTCGGACTTCATGCGGCAGATGAAGATAGCCGGGGGGCTGGGGTTGAAACAGCAGTCGGTCAGAAATAAGCAGGGCATAGAGGTTTAGGAGGAGGTAGATGCCTCCGCCGTAAACCGCAGATCGAATGAATAGGTTTTCAAACATAGCCCGTTAGAATAAGACGGCTCAGAAGAGACTGCAATGGAAAGTTCCATCCCTTGGATCTTTTGCAACGCATTATCGTCTGTTTGTTGCCGTGAGCGCGGCAAAAGTGACGGTGCTGTTCAAAATTTTGAAGGGGCCATTTGAATTAAACAGGAACTGAGGTGAACGCAGGTTGAAATTTGTGGGAAAGTTCTTCATTCTTAATTTAATAATTATTTCATAGGAGATCGTATGTGGAATTGTACATTTAAAATGATTCGTTTGCGGGGTGGGTTGGGGCTGTCGGGGGTCATGCTGATGAGCCTATTCGTTCAGGCCCAGATGCCTCATGAAGTCTTGCTATTGGTGAATCGAACGTCGCAGGATTCGCTGAAGGTGGGCAACACGTATATGGATGCCCGAAAGATTCCCCTCCGAAATGTGGTGTATCTCGATGTTCCCGAGTCGGTCTATGGTGGTTCTGCCACCATTTCTCCCGATGATTTCACGAAACGGATCTGGGCACCTGCAATGGATGTGGTGAAAGCCCGCGGACTGGATGATCAGATTCTCGCGTGGGTGTATTCCGTTGATTTCCCAATTCGGGTTAAAACCGATTCCTATGATCGGAAGCAGATGTCTGTTAGCGGCCTGACCTTTCTGCGCAACCAAATTCCAGAGTTGAGCTTGGTGGAGGAGGGGAACTATCTCTCGAAACTTTTTGCCGGGCCGAATGAACAATTGAAGCTAAATCTGAATGCCATGTCGCTGGGTATTCAGAAAAAAGGGTTGGGAGCGGGCGTAACCGTCCCGCCGGAAGTCGCTTGGTTGAAAGATGGACTGCGCGACCGTATGCCGCTGCCCTCAATGATGTTGGGATACACGGGCGAAAATGGAACCGATGTGGATACGGTGCTGAAGAGTATTGCCTTGGGTGTGCGTTCCGATTTCCGCGGGCGACGAGGCGGAATCTATTTTGTCCAGACCGATGATGTTCGTTCGAAGTGTCGCGAATGGCAGTTTGCTTCCGCGGTTTCTGAATTGAAGTACCGGCAGACTTCGGCCGTGGTTACGACGAACTTTCCCGCAGGGCAGCGCAACGTGATGGGCATTCTGATGGGAACCGACCAGGTGGATCCCTCTCAAATCAAATCGTTTGCCCCGGGCGCAATGGCTGAGCACCTCACGAGTTGGAGTGCGGAATTCCAGCGGCCGCAGACGAAGTGTACGGACTGGATTAAAGCTGGGGCCACCGCCTCCGCCGGAATCGTGGTTGAACCCTTGTCCAATCCGAACAAGTTTCCAAGCGCTCGTTTCTTTGTTCACTATGCATCGGGTTGCACCATGCTCGAAAGTTTCTATCAATCCATCGCCTGCCCCTTACAGAATTTGCTGATTGGCGATCCGCTGGCCAAACCCTATGCGCCCCCTTTTTCAGTGAAGGTCCTCGGCGCAGATTTGCTGGAAAGCGATTTCACCTATTTGGTCATCGCGGAATCCCGTTTGAAGAAGGTGCAGTATGAGTATGCCTTCTTCATTGATGGAAAAGAGGTTAAAGCCTTTTCCGATGAGAACACGGTATTTATTACCCTAGACACGCTGTCCGACGGTTATCACGAGCTTACGGCCGTTGCATGCATTCAGCATACGGTTGAATTTAACCAGTCGGTGGTTAAACCATTCACCGTGAAAAAATACGGACGCTCGATTTCCATTCTTCCCCAAATCAGCCGAATTGGAAAATATGAGCATGGAATCAAGGTCCGCATCGGGGGAGCCGAGATGCCGATAAAAATTAAACTCGTTCGCGGCGATTTGGTGCTGGATGAAAAAGTCTACGATGCCGA
>JBAHZU010000039.1:0-26148 GCA_037132875.1 Pontiella sp. | reverse complement strand
CGCACGGTCTATTTTGAATCGCCCTCACATCTTTCTTTTAAAAATGGGCAATTAGTTTATACGCCGAAGCCGGAAGGCGAGGTGCGGACGGTGCCGATTGAGGATATTGGCTTTGTGGTGCTGGATAATCATAGCATTACGCTGTCGCTTCGCTTAATCGAGGAACTGACGGCCAACAATGCGGCCCTTGTCTTTTGCGACAAGTTGCATCATCCAACCGCCATGAGTATTCCATTCGATGGCAACCATACGCATGCCGAAACGTTGGCGGCTCAGTTGAACATAACAGAGCCGCTGAAGAAGCAACTGTGGAAACAGACGGTTGAGATGAAGATCAAGAACCAGGCGGCCATGCTGGAGCAGACAGAGTCTGGTGGAGTTGAGGCTCTTCTGCGCCATGCCGCAGAGGTTAAGAGCGGCGACACGAATAACCGGGAAGGCGCCGCGGCTCGGATCTATTGGAAAAATCTATTTGGATCAGATTTCCGGAGAGAGCGGTTTGGCGGAGCGCCCAATCATCTACTCAACTATGCCTACGCCATCCTGCGTGCTGCGGTGGCTCGTTCGCTGGTGGGCTCCGGGCTTTATCCCGCGATTGGGATTCATCACCACAACAAATACAATGCCTATGCACTGGCGGACGATGTAATGGAGCCTTACCGCCCCTATGCCGATGACGTGGTGTATGGAATTTGGAAAGAAGCCAATGCGCCTATCGAAGAACTTTCGCGGGAGCATAAACAACAGGTGCTCAAGTTGCTTGCGGTAGACGTTCATTTAACAAATACCTTGCGGCCCTTAATGGTGGGTTTGTCGTATACAACGGCCTCGCTGGCGCGTTGCATTGGCGGCGAACAAAAGAAGGTGGACTATCCCGAAATGAAGGTGGTTAAAAATGACGGAGGTGCGGCTTAACGCATACAAGATCATGTGGCTGTTTGTTTTCTTTGATCTGCCGACGTACACGAAAAAGGAGCGTCACGATGCGTCCGTGTTTCGTAAGCGATTGTTGGGCAGCGGCTTCACCATGATGCAATATTCAGTTTACACTCGGCACTGCGGAAGTTCCGAAAGTGCTGATGTGCATACCAAGAGGGTGAACAAGCAGGTTCCCTCCAAAGGGCAGGTCAGTATTCTTCGGATTACCGATAAACAATACGGGAATATAATTAATTTTTGGGGGAAGTCGACCGTGCCGCTCGCTCCAAAACCCAGCCAGTTAGAGTTTTTCTGACTGGCAAAGAACAAAAGGATCTGTAGAATTAAAAAAATGAACTCGAACTCTACTTCATGGCTGGTGCCCGGTCGATTTTATGGGGAGCAAGCAATAGCTAGGTCCCTAGAAAATAGAGGCTTATGGCGGCTATGTTGTGGATTGACAGTTCTATGAAGTAAGAAGCAACTGGATGGCTCATAGTTGTACCCTTCGCAGGGTTGTGGATTGACAGTTCTATGAAGTAAGAAGCAACCGGAGATAAACCAAGAATCTTTGTCAATACGTTGTGGATTGACAGTTCTATGAAGTAAGAAGCAACATTCATTATCATCGTCCATGTCCGTTTGATGTTGTTGATTGACAGTTCTATGAAGTAAGAAGCAACGATCCGCTTTATCTCTGCACTGTCGGAAGTGTTGTGGATTGACAGTTCTATGAAGTAAGAAGCAACGTTACGGAATGATCCATCAGCCATGCCTGCTCATTTGCCACGCTTGGCCCTGTTCCAGACCTTGGACGCGTGGAGATTGTGCGCTAACAAAACACTAACAGAGTTTATGTTTCAGAATCTTACTTCTTATCATATCCTTAGCTTTTTAATGCAACGGGAGGAACGATGGCTAAGCCCGACAAGGCAGATCAGAACACGGCATATCAATTGAAGGCGGTGATTGATGTGGGCTCCACGTCCATTCGGATGGTGGTGGCAGAGGTGCGGAAAGATGGCACGTTCCAAACGCTGGATACGCTCAATCAAAATGTGGCGATCGGGAGCGATACGTTTACCCGTGGTCGAATTTCGCGAAGCACGATCATCGATGCCGTTAAAGTGATTCGCAATTTTTCCAGTGTGCTCAAGGAATACGGCATTGATGTGGATAAAGAGGTTCGGGCGGTGGCCACCAGTGCGGTGCGGGAAGCGCGCAATCGAGAAGAATTTATCGATCGAATCTATATGTCGACCGGCATTAATATTGAAGTGGTTGAAGGAACCGAGGTGAGTCGCCTGACTTTTTTGGCCATTCAGCCCGTGCTGGAGGCGAATGCCATTTTGCGGAAAGATCGTCTGCTGGTGGTGGAGATTGGGGGCGGCAGCACTGAATTGCTCGGGCTCGATCAGGCCCGCGTTTCTTTTGCCCATACGTATCGCATGGGATCGTTCCGTCTGCGGGAAACAATGAATGAGCACGAACGTTCGGAGGCCCGACAGCACGAGGTGCTTCGCGTGGAAATCGAATCGGGGGTTCGGCAGTGCCACGATGCGGTGCCCAAAGATGGGGTGAAACACTCGCTGCTTTTGATGGGCGGAGAGGCCCGTTTTGCGGCAACGGCCCTTTTGAAGGGGTGGAATGAAACATCGCTGGCCGAGATCAAGGTTGCTGACTTGTCGAAACTGGCGGATCATATCCTGAAGATGGATCTTGAAAAGGTGATGCGGAAATATCATGTGACCGCGGAAGACGCCCATACGCTGGCCCCGGCCTTGCAGGCCTATGTTAAAGTGGCCGAAGCCTTTTGTGTGAAACGCGTGTATGTTTGCAGTGTCTCGCTCCGCGATGGCCTCCTCACCGAGGCGGCCACTGGAGCCTCGTGGTCGGAAGATTTTGTGGAGCAGATTCTGCATTCGGTCCGAGAAGTCGGCCGGAGATATCAGCAGAACCAAGCGCATGCCGATGGGGTCACCGAAATTGCCCGAACCCTTTTCCATGCGTTGGAACCCGAGCATCGGCTGGGCTATCGCTATGAAGTCATTCTAACCGTGGCGGCCCAATTGCATGATGTTGGCATGTTCATTGGCAGCAGTAGCCATCATAAACACGGCCAGTACATTATTGAAAATAGCGACATTTTTGGGATGGGCGAAGAGGATATCCATCTGGCTTCGTTGGTGGCTCGGTATCATCGAGGAGCATCCCCCCGCCTAACGCATTCGGGCTATGATGTGTTGACGCGGGAACAGCGCATGGTGGTGAATAAACTTTCGGCCCTTCTCCGAGCGGCGGATGCATTTGATCGTTCGCATAACCAGGCCATTCGGAATGTGACGGTGGTGGTGAAGGAAAATGAAGTGGTGGTGGAAGTGCCAAAACCGGGAGATTTTTCTGCCGAGAAACGCGCGTTGGTGAGTAAAGGCAAACTATTTGAACAGGTATATGGCCGCACGATTATCTTGCGGTCTAGAAGAGGGCAGAGGTGAATCATGGCATCAAAAAAACAAGAACCTCCATATTTTAATCGCGAACTGAGTTGGCTGGAATTTAACCAACGCGTGCTGGAAGAGGCCAAAGATCCTCAAAACCCCATGCTGGAGCGCCTGAAATTTCTGGCGATTACAGCCTCGAACCTGGATGAATTTTTCATGGTTCGCATTGGGGGGCTGTGTATGGCCCGAAAGGCCGGCCGCAGAAAGAAAGATCCTGCGGGCCTTACGCCTTTGACGCAACTGCGAGAGAGTTATAAACGCGCGAAGAATATGATGAACGAACTGCATAGTTGCTTTAACGATGTGGTTTCTCCGGCTCTGAAGAAGGGCGGAATTCAACATGTTGATATGGGCGAGCTGACCGGAGAGCAGGAGTCATTTGTTTTTGATCTGTTTAAGGAGGAGTTGTATCCGGTGGTCACACCGATTGCCGTTGATCCGGAAAAACCGATGCCCCAGCTTCAGAGCCTGGCCTTGCATTTATTGGTGCGGTTGCAGAAAAAAGGATCCCGAGATCGGACAGATTTATATGCCGTAATGTCGCTCGATCGGGCGGGCTCGCGGATCATCCAATTGCCCGCCGATAAGGGCTATGAATATGTGCTGCGCGAAGAGGTCTTGAAAAAATATTCGGCCGACTGGTTTACGGGCTACGAAGTCTGCGAGTGTGCGCTGTTCCGCATCACCCGAAATGCCGACTTTGCGGTGCAGGAAAAAGAGGCTCCTGATCTGCTGTCGGGCATGGAAGATGTGCTCGAAGAGCGCAAGACGGGAGACTGTATTCGGCTGGAAGTGGAGGCGGCGATTTCAACCGATTTGCTAACCTTCCTCTGCAGCAGGCTGCCGACGAGCAAGGAGTCGGTTTTCCCGCTGGCGGGTGTGCTGAAGCTGAATGACTTTATGGCGATGGCCTTTGTGGAAGGGTTCGACGAGCTTAAGATTGAGCCGTGGCCCGCCCAAGCCTCGCCCGATGTGGTGCCCAACGAGCCGATGTTCGACCAGATCGCAAAAAAAGATCTTCTATTTTACCATCCCTACGAAAGTTTTGATCCGGTGATCCGGTTTATTGAAGAAGCCGCAACAGATCCCGACACCATGGCGCTTAAAATGGTGCTATACCGCACCAGCTCCAACAGTGCAATCATCTCGGCGCTGAAACGTGCGGCCGGAAATGGGGTGAATGTTACGGTCTTAATGGAGCTCAAGGCCCGATTTGATGAGGCCCGAAATATTGGTTGGGCGCGCGATCTGGAACAATGTGGCGTCCAGGTGATTTATGGGGTGAAGGGCTATAAGACCCACGCCAAGATTTGCATGGTGGTGCGGCGCGAATCGATTGGGGTGGTGCGCTACTGTCATTTCGGCACCGGGAACTATAACGAATCCACCGCCAAGCTGTATGGAGACATCAGCTACCTGACGTGCAATCCAGATCTGGGCAACGATGCCTCTGGATTTTTCAATGCCCTATGCGGCTATGCCCAACCGCGCGATTTCAACCGGGTCAGCATGGCTCCCATCGGGATGCGCGATCGGCTGTTAGAAATGATTGATTTTGAAACAAGCCGCGCGGTTAAAGGCAAGAGCGCGCACATCAGTGTGAAGGTCAATTCGCTGGTCGATGTTCAGCTTTCGGAAAAACTTTGCGAAGCGGCACAGGCCGGGGTGAAGATTCAGCTCAACATTCGAGGAATCTGCTGCCTAAAACCGCGGCCTAATATTGAGATTACGAGCATCATTGATCGCTATCTGGAACATGCCCGCATTATTCATTTTCATCATGGTGGCAAACCGATTGTGTATATTTCCAGTGCCGACTGGATGCCGCGCAATCTGGATAAGCGCCTGGAGCTGATGGTGCCGGTGGAAGATAAGGCCTGCCGCGATCGCCTGATTCAAATTTTGAACGTGCATATGGACGACAATCAGAACAGCTGGTTGCTCAAACCCAACGGGACGTATCAACGGGTGATAAAGCGCGGAAGTGAAAAAATCCGTAGCCAAGCCGAACTCTATCAACAAGCGTGCGAGGCCAGTGCCAACGCCGCCAAACGCCGCCGCACGCGCTTCGAGCCGCATCGCCCCGAATCGCAAGGCGAATAATACATCCTATTTAAGGAAGAGCCCCGCGGGGCTCTTGTTGCATACCCCTCGATCTCGCGCGGGACCCTCCGCCCGCAAAGAGCGGGTTGAGGAGGGGGCCGGATCACGACGATCCCCGCGAACGGGGGCCTGCAAGGCGTTCCTGCTCGGAAGGGAACCGCCGAGAGGGATGGAAAATATTTCTCTGGAAGAGAATGAACCTAATAAATTCCGCTGAATAGAATCGGACTCATCTTTTCCACGGTTTGGACTAGCGGAGAAGTCGGGTAGGGCTTAAAAAAGCGGTAGGAGATTTTACTATGGATTGTAAAACGAAGACCATTGGCATTCTGACCTCGGGCGGGGACTGCCCCGGCCTGAACGCCGCGATCCGCGGGGTCGTCAAGGCGGCGTTGGGGCAGGGCACCAAAGTGATCGGCGTGCAGGACGGGTTCCGGGGTCTGGTGGAAAATCGAATCATGACGCTGGAAGATAAAGATGTCAGTGGCATCCTGACCCACGGCGGGACGTTTTTGGGATCGAGCCGCGATAAACCGCATAAGATGAATATGGGCGGGACGGTCATGGATATGACCGAGGTTGCGGTTTCCAATGCTCGGAAAAACCATATCGACTGTCTGGTGTGTCTCGGCGGAAATGGAACCCAGAAAAATGCAATGCGGTTGCATGAAGCCGGGCTGGATGTGATTACGCTACCTAAGACCATTGATAACGATGTGGCCGGCACCGACATCACCTTCGGCTTTGATTCCTCCATGGCCATTGCCACCGAAGCCATCGATCGGCTGCACACCACCGCCAGCAGCCATCACCGAGCCATTGTCTGCGAGATTATGGGGCATAAAGCCGGATGGCTGGCCTTGGGAGCGGGCATTGCCGGCGGGGCGGATGTGATTCTGCTGCCAGAAATTCCCTATGATTTGGAGCACGTGGTGGAACATCTGCTCGCCCGGCGGCATCATAACAAACGCTTTTCCATCATTGCGGTGGCCGAGGGGGCCGTCTCAAAAAATGCAAAGAAAAAGAAGAGGACCCTACCGGAAGGGGAAATGGACGGGCTGATTCAGGAACCGGTCGCCTGCCAGATTGCCCGCGAAATTCAGCAGGCCGCAGGCATTGAAGTTCGATACACCTCTTTAGGCCATGTGCAACGGGGCGGATCGCCCACCGCGACCGATCGGTTGCTTTCCACCCGATTCGGAACGAAGGCGGGCGAACTGTTGCATGATGGAGTCTATAACGTGATGGTTGCCCTGAGAGGAGAGAACTGTGTGGCCGTGCCTCTCGCGGATGTGGCCGGCCAGACCAAAATTGTTCCAAGAGACCATCCCTGGCTAAAAACCGCGGCGCTGGTGGATACCTGCTTGGGAGACACCTTGACGTTCCACTGATTGGAAGGGATTGATATGGGATGTAAAAAAGGAAATCCTACGAAAATAAAAGAGGGGAAGTTCGAGTGTACAAAGTGCGGTGCGGTGGTGAAAAAGAAAGATAAGGTCTGCAAGCCGAAGAAGATCAAGGAATAATTTTACGAGGGATGGAAAATAACTTTTCCTACAAAAATTGCCGGATTACTTCATTTATTTACATTTTTGTTACGCTTAGGTTAAAATCCACCCGACCGATCTTTTACCCTTTTGTTTTGTTTTTGACCCCACTTTCGTTGTATATACGCGACTTTTCAGAGGAACCATTATGCAATCTATTGAAGAACGAATTCAGGAATTGAAGCGTGAGCGGGGTGCCATCATCATCGCCCACAACTACCAGCCCGATGAAGTGCAGGCCATTGCCGACTTCACCGGCGACTCGCTTGAACTCAGCCGGAAAGTGGCGGAGTTGGATGAGGAAGTCATCGTATTCTGTGGCGTCCATTTTATGGCCGAAACCGCGGCGATCCTCAGCCCCGAGAAGCATATTCTACTGCCCGATCAATTTGCCGGTTGCCCCATGGCAGATATGATTACTGCAGAAGCGCTTCGGGCCAAAAAGGCGGAGCATCCCGGAGCGGTGGTGATTGCCTATGTGAACACCTCTGCGGCGGTGAAAGCCGAGAGCGATTTATGCGTCACTTCATCCAATTCCATGAAGGTGGTTTCTTCCGTTCCAGCGGATAAGGAAATCATCTTTGTTCCCGATACGCATCTGGGCCATTACATCCAAAAAGAGCTCGGTCGGGAGATGATTATTTGGGATGGCTACTGCCCAACTCACGCCCGAATTCGCGATGTGGATATCAAGCGCGAGCTTCGAGATCACCCCAACGCTAAAGTTATGGCGCATCCGGAATGCCCCTTGCCGATTCGCGACTTGGCCGACTATCTGCTTTCCACCGGTCAAATGTGTACGCACGCCAAAGAATCGGATGAGCAGGAATTTATCGTCGCCACTGAAATGGGACTTCTTTACAGACTTCGGAACGAAAATCCGGAAAAGAAGTTCTATTCCGTTAGCGATCGTGCGCTCTGCCCGAACATGAAAAAGATCGATCTGGAAAAGGTCCTGTGGTCTCTCGAGGATATGCAACACCGCATTACCGTCCCCGAAGAAATTGCAATGAAGGCCCGCCGGTCCATCGAGGCGATGCTGGAACTCAGCTAATGAAAAGTTCATAGGGGTAAGGAATGTGGGAATATACAGAGACAGTTACCGATCACTTTAAGAATCCGCGCAATGTGGGGGCCGTTGAAAATCCGGATGGGGATGGCTTGGCCGGTTCGCTGGCGTGCGGAGATGCACTGCGCCTGACCTTTAAGCTGGATGATCAAAAGAAGATTGCGGAAGCCAAGTTTCAGACCTTTGGCTGCGCCAGCGCCATTGCTTCGTCTTCGGTACTCACGATCCTGTTAATGGGAAAAACGATTGAAGAGGCCGAGAAGATCACCAATAAGGACATCATCGACTATCTGGGCGAACTTCCGAAACAGAAGGTGCATTGCTCCGTGATGGGCCGCGAAGCCCTCGAAGCGGCCATCTATAACTACCGCACGGGAAAGAGCCTCAACAAACAGATCGACGGCGAAGTCATTTGCCATTGTTTTGGCGCAACGGATAAAGAGATTGAAAAGGTAACCCGCGAGCAGAAGCTGACTTCTGCTGAAGAAGTCACCGAGGCCTGCAAAGCAGGAGGGGGATGTGGTCAGTGTATTCCCGAGATTGACGAAATTATTCATCGAATCATCGGAGAAGAACAGGCCTCGGAAGAAAAACCGAAGCTGACGCAACTTCAGAAAATTAAACTCATCGAAGAGACGATCGACCGCCAGGTTCGTCCGATCCTTCGTCGAGATGGAGGCGATCTTGAGCTTCATGATGTGGATGGCGACCGGGTGGTCGTCAAATTTGTGGGAGCCTGCGTGAGTTGTCCGGTTTCATCGGTCACCCTCAAAGACGTTGTCGAAACCCAGCTCCGGGAGGCCATCTCCGACGACATTGTCGTGCAATCCATTTAAAAAATTCTGACCCAATGATCGGGGACGCCGCCCGTTCCCTTCTGCCGCATGGCCGCATTGAGTGCTTATTCATACCTTTTGCCCCAGAAACTGCCCAAGGATTAAAAATGAAAACCCCCGTGTATGTTGATAATAATGCAACGACTGCCGTTGCGCCGGAAGTCATCGAAGCCATTCTTCCCTATTTCACCGAGCACTGGGGCAATCCCTCCAGCATGCACAACTTTGGGGGCCGTGTTAAACGCGCCGTGGATACGGCTCGCGATAAGGTGGCGGCGCTGATTGGGGCAGAGCACCCCAATGAAATCATTTTCACCAGCTGTGGTTCGGAATCCGACAATATGGCAATCCGCGGTATTGTGGATGCCATGGGCGGACATCCGCACCTGATCACCACGCGGGTGGAGCATGCGGCGGTGCTTGGACCGTGCCACTATCTGGAAGATAAAGGATTCCGCCTTTCCACCCTCGAAGTGAATGAGCAGGGGCATTTGGATCTGGATCAAGTTCGCGAAAAAGCAATGTCGGGCAAAAAGACGGTAGCTTCCATCATGTGGGCCAATAATGAAACGGGGGTCATTTTCCCGATTCCAGAGATTGGAAGTTTGGTGAAAGAAGCCGGCGGCCTTTTCCATACGGATGCGGTGCAGATTGCCGGAAAACTTCCAATTTGTGTGAAAGACATTCCGGTGGATGCGCTCTCGATTTCTGGCCACAAATTGCATGCACCCAAAGGAATCGGCGCGCTGTACGTTCGCCGGGGCACCAAAATTACCCCGCATATTATGGGCGGGCATCAGGAGCGCGGCCGCCGCGCGGGCACCGAAAATGTACCTTATATTGTGGGGCTGGGCAAAGCGTGTGAACTGGCGATGGAACGTATGGAACAGGATGCGAATCACGAGCGTCGACTGCGCGATCGTCTGGAAGCGGGCATTATGGCCACCTGCAAAGGGACTCGTGTGAATGGGGACCTGAAAAATCGCCTGCCGAACACCAGCAACATCAGTTTTGAATATGTCGAAGGCGAGGCCATTCTGCTGATGCTCGACGATGTGGGGATCTGCGCCTCAACCGGATCGGCCTGTGCATCTGGCTCGTTGGAACCGTCGCATGTGTTGCGTGCCATGGATGTGCCACGCTCCTGCCTGCACGGCTCCATCCGTTTCAGCCTGAGCCGCTACAATACCGACGAAGATATTGATGAGGTGCTGGAAAAACTTCCGCCGATCATCACGCGTCTTCGCGAGCTTTCTCCGTTTGCCAACGATTAAGCAATCGATTTAAAGGCGGCAGATTGCTACGCTGTTGCTCCTTCATCCGACTAAAAAGCAGTCAACGTGAAGCCAACGGACCATTCACCCTATCCGGCCGTGCTTTCATCCGATGGTCTTGCATTTTTTAGGTAAACTCAGGAGCACTACCGTGAAACCCAAAGACTATATTTCCGACCTCCGCGTCTATGAACCGGGTAAACCGATGGACGAAGTGGCTCGCGAGCTGGGCTTTGATGATCTCGCAGAGATCATCAAAGTGGCTTCCAATGAAAATGAACTGGGTCCTTCACCCCGGGCCCTTGAAGCCATGCAGAAAGCCCTTGCTGAAATGCACCGCTATCCCGATGGGGGGGCATTCCATCTCAAGCAAAAACTCGCGACCCAACTCGGCGTTGAACCCGAAAACCTACTCTTTGGGTGCGGCAGTAATGAGCTGATTGTATTCCTGTGCCACGTTTTCATGGAACCGGGGAAGAATCTGATTATGGGGGCGGAAGCTTTTGCGGTCTATTTTCTGGCCAATGCGATGTATCAGGGCGAAACCATTCGCGTTCCCATGCCGGAGCATGTGCACGATCTTGATGCCATGCTGGAGGCCATTACCCCAGACACCCGTTTAGTGTGCATCTGCAACCCGAATAATCCGACCGGCACGATGGTTGCGCCGGAGGCCATTGATGCGTTTATTGAAAAGCTGCCGGAGCACGTGGTGGTGGTTTTTGACGAAGCGTACTTTGAGGTCATGCCCGACGATATGAAGCCCGATGTGCTCAAACACATCCGGGCGGGCAAAGAAAATGTCCTGATCCTGCGCACGTTCTCAAAAGCCTATGGGCTGGCGGGATTACGTATTGGATACGCGGTGGCTCATCCTGCGCTGATTAACCTGCTCAACAATGTGCGCCAGCCCTTTAATGTTAATCTCATGGCGCAAACGGCGGCCCTGGCGGCCCTGGATGACCTCCCTCATCTGGAGGCCACTCGCAAAATGGTTTTCCAAGGATTGGAATTTTTTGAGCGAGAACTTCCCAAGCTTGGTGTGGAACCCATTCCTTCGGGCGCCAATTTTATGCTCGTGAAAACCGGAAAAGGCCGCGCGGTCTTCCAAGAACTGCAAAAAAGGAAGGTCATTGTGCGTCCGTTAGATCCTTACGGTTTGCCGGACCATATTCGCATAACTATCGGCACTCCAGCACAAAACCAAACCTTACTGGATTCCCTGAAAGAGGTGCTTGGATAGATTCTCCATCTTTTTTAGTTTCATCCCTTGACTCAAAAATTGGAATGAGTACCATGTGCGCTCCTTTGAACGAAAGGGCGTTTAGCTCAGTTGGTTAGAGCATCTCGTTTACACCGAGAGGGTCAGCGGTTCGAATCCGTTAACGCCCACCACTTTTAAAGCTGAATCTACGGATTCAGCTTTTTTGGGGTATGGGTGATTTCAAACATACAAATACTCCCGGCAATCGCGGCATTGAGCGATTCGCATTCAGCGAGCAGGGGAATGGTGATCTTTTGGGTGGCTTTGGCGAATAGCTCCTCCGAAACGCCGTGCGCCTCAGAGCCAATCACTAGAATGGTTTTTGCACTAAAGTCCGATTCATAGAGGTTATCCCCGCCGAGCCCGGTGGTAATACAGAGATCGAACCCCTGATCGAGCAACTGCAACACCTCGTCATTACCCACGTTCCAAATCTTGGCAAAGGCAAAGGTGCCCATGGTGGAGCGAATCACCTTGGGATTATACGGATCAACGCAGTCGCCATAGAGCAGAATGCCATCAAACCCGGCGCCAACTGCGGAGCGGATCAACGTGCCCAGATTTCCGGGATCTCGCAGATTATCCAGCATGAGGAGCCGACCCGTGGCAGGCAGCGTGGTCGGGCGTTCCTTGCGCGAGATGACGCCGAGGATTCCTTGGGCATTTTGAACATCGGAAATTTTTTCAAACAGCTGCGGAGGCAACTGGATCGTATCTATATGCTTGGGGAGGGAGGCCTGCTTCCAATCCGTGGAAAGAACAAGTTGTTCCAGCTTATAGGCCGGGCTTTCATGATCCAGCAGTGTTTGAATGCCTCGCCAGCCTTCGATGATAAATTGCCCCGTTTCCTGTCTATATTTTTTCGAGGCAACCAGTGCTTTGAGCTGTTTAACCAGAGGATTTGTTGCGGATGTTATTTCGCGAATCATTTCTACACCTTCCAATGCTTGGAAATTTAGGGACGGACGATTAGCATAGCCATAATTTTGCGAAAGAAACCATGAATATTGACGATTCTCTTTTAAAACTATTTCCCGATGCGGTGCAGGTGACGCGGAATGCGAAGCTGTGCGACTATACCACGTTTCAGCTCGGCGGGCCGTGCCCGGCAGTTGTGGATTGTCCCCATGCGGATTCGCTCTCGAAGACGGCGGAGCTTCTTGCGGGGCGGAACCTTCCATTTATAGTCATAGGGCAGGGGTCTAACCTGTTGATTTCGGATCAGGGCTTAGATTGTATTGTGCTGCGGTATTGCTCGGAAGATGCGCCTTGGGTTGAAGCGGATGGAAATGGCATCCGAGTTTCTGGCAATACGTTGCTGGATGATCTGGCCCGGATCGCCATTGAACTTGGCCTGGGGGATATATCCTATTGCAGTGGGATTCCCGGCACGGTCGGGGGCGCAATTGCAGGCAATGCCGGGGCATTTGGGCAACAGATCGGCGATGTGGTTGAATCGGTACGGTTGATGAGTCTGGATGGCGTGGTGGAAGAGGTCCAGATGGAGGACCTCCATTTTGAATATCGTTCGTCGGCGCTGAAGAAAAGTGGGGCGGTTGTGTTGGATGCACGGCTCAAACTGGAGCCCACCGATCGTTCCCAGATGGAAAAAGAACGGGCCCGTATTATGGAACTACGCCGGACCAAGCATCCCGATTGGAAGAAGGATCCGTGTGCGGGCAGTGTTTTCCGAAATGTGGAACCCACTTCGGCTGCAGACCGCCGGCAGGCGGCCGGCTGGTTTCTGGAGGAAGCGGGAGTTAAAGAATTTCGGATCGGCGGGGCGCGGCTATTTGAAAAGCATGCCAACATTATCGTTGCAGCCTCTACGGCCTCTGCCGCCGATGTCTTCCATTTGACCGAGAAGATGATTGAGGCCGTGCAGATTAAATTTGGGTTTGAGTTGGAGCGCGAAATCAAGCTGCTGGGCGAATTTACGACCACAACGTGAGGGCATTTCGCTGAAGCAGAAGATTCGAATCGGAATCAGTGCCTGCCTGCTGGGTCACCGTGTGCGGTATGACGGCCAGCACAAGCTGGACGTATATCTGACTCGCACCTTATCGGATGGGTTTGAATATGTGCCGGTTTGTCCTGAAGCGGAGCTGGGTCTTGGAGTTCCGCGCGAGCCCATTCGATTGGAGGGGCATCCGGATAACCCCCAGCTGGTGGCCTTGAACTCGAGGACGGATCTGACCCAATCGATGCAGGCCTTTTGCCGAACACGGATTGCCACCCTTGATGGAGAAAATCTATGTGGTTATATCTTCAAAAGCAAATCCCCTAGTTGCGGCGTGGAGCGTATCAACGTGTATCCGGGTGCAACCGGTTCGCCCTCCATGAGCGGGCGGGGAATATTTGCGGCAATCTTGATGCAGCACATGCCGCAGCTTCCGATTGAGGAGGCGCATCGATTGCATGATCCGGCTTTGTGCAAACGTTTTATCGAACGCGTTTTGCTCTTCAAAAGGGAGCTCGAGCGGGCGGATGGATAGGGCCGCTCTTTGGAACGCTCCCAGCGTACTTGGCGACCGATGGATCTTCGGTGAAAATTTGATGTATCCGATTCCACAATCCGAAGGGGAATGGAGCTGCTGTACCGCCGCAGATTGAGCGGGTCTGGCGCTCTCGTATGAATCCCTTTTGCGGTCCGAGAGGCTTTCCAAGCAGGGGAAGCCATGGTAGAACATTTCCAACCCTTGGAAGGATCTTATTATGCCTATTCGTGAATATGCTGCGGTTGATCTGAAACAAAGTTGCTGGCATTGTAAAAGTAGATTCGAAGAAATGGAACCCATGGACGCCTCGGCAAAAAAAACCTGCCCCCGCTGTGGTTCCCCGGTGGAACGCCAGCTTTCCGCCCCGAATTTGGGCGGCTCGCAGAGTGGCTTGCATGACCGAGCCAAAAATGCGGGATTCACCACCTTTGAAAAGCTAGGAAAAGGCGAGTACGAAAAAAAATATTAATGGATAAACTAGACGGTCAGATTGAGCGGGTCGTTTTCCGAAACGAGGAAAACGGCTTTTGCGTTTTAAGAGTTAAGGTTCGAGGTCATCAGGACCTGGTGACCGTGACCGGAACCACGCCAACGGTAAATCCCGGCGAGTGGCTGGCGGCCGATGGCGAATGGCTCTCGGATCCTCGCCACGGAAAACAATTCAAAGCGGGCGACATGCGGATGTCGAAACCCGATACCCTTGAGGGCATCGAAAAGTATCTGGCCTCTGATCTGGTCAAAGGTATTGGCAAGGAATATGCCAAACGTTTGGTGAAAATGTTTGGCCGGGATGTGTTCGATATTATTGAAAACTCATCGGGAAAGTTGCTGAAAGTTGAAGGCATCGGAAAGCAACGCAAAGACAACATCAAGAAGGCCTGGGACGAGCAGAAAAATGTCCGGCAGATCATGTCGTTTCTTTTCAGCCATGGAATCAGCACGGTCCGCGCCTTTCGTATTCATAAAGTCTATGGCGATAAAGCCATTGAACTGGTTCAGCGCGATCCATATTGCCTTGCGCGCGATATCCGCGGCATTGGCTTCCTGATTGCCGATCAGATTGCCATGAAGTTGGGCATTGCCAAAGATTCGGGACTCCGAGCGCGGGCCGGGCTTGAATTTTGTTTGGGCGAGCTGACGGCGAACGGCCATTGTGCGTATGTTCGGAACGATCTGCTGTCCCGTACAGGACTGCTGCTCAATATTGATCTGCTCATCATTGAAACCGCATTGGATTATTTAGTGGAAAGTAAGCGCTTGATCCAACGGACTGATTTTGAAGGGCGGGATCTGATTTATCTCCCTAAACTTTATTTCGCAGAAATTGAGTTGGCCAAAAAGCTCCAATCGTTGAAGCAGGGGTGCCATCCGTGTCCTGATATTGATGCCGAGAAGGCGTTGGCTTGGGTGCAACAGAAAACGGGCTTTGCACTGGCGGATACGCAGCGCAATGCGTTGAGGAAGGCGCTCCAATCGAAGGTTATGGTTATCACCGGAGGGCCGGGCGTGGGCAAAACCACGCTGGTCAATTCCGTCCTAATGGTTCTGAAGGCCAAGAAGATGCGGGTATCCCTATGCGCCCCGACCGGGCGAGCGGCAAAGCGTATGGCGGAAACCACGGGCATGGAAGCCAAGACGATTCACCGGTTGCTTCAGTTTAATCCTGGAACGGGCGGCTTTATTCACGATGCCAAAAATCCGTTACCCTGCGATGTGTTAATTGTGGATGAGTCGAGCATGATTGATGTGGTGCTGGCGTATCAACTGATGGATGCCGTGCCCCAGCATGCGGCGGTCATCATGGTTGGCGATTCCGATCAGCTTCCCTCTGTCGGGCCGGGCAAAGTGCTGCAGGACATCATTCACTCTAAAATGATCCCCGTTGGCCATTTGAACGAAGTTTTTCGGCAGGCGGCCACCAGCCAGATTATTACCAATGCGCATCAAATCAATCAGGGTAAAGCGCCTGTTTTTCCCAAAAGCGGAGAACTCAGCGATTGCTATTTTGTGGAGGCCGATACCCCCGAAAAAGCACTGGCCATGATCGGAAAAATGGTCAAGCAGTCGATTCCGAAAAAGTTTCATTTCAACCCCCTGGATGACATCCAGATTCTAACGCCCATGCAAAAGGGCGAGCTCGGGGCCCGCAATCTGAATATAACCCTGCAACAGTTGCTGAACCCGCAGGGGGACGAGGTGGAGCGTTTTGGCATTACGTACCGCACGGGCGACAAAGTCATGCAGACCGAGAATGACTACGATAAAGAGGTGTTCAATGGCGACATTGGGCGGATTCTTTCTATCGATCAGGATGCTTCGGAATTGCTGGTAAATTTTGACGGGCGTAAAGTGGTCTATGATTTTCGAGAACTGGATGAACTGGTGCTCTCTTATGCCATTACCATTCATAAGAGTCAGGGCAGTGAATATCCATGTGTGGTGATTCCCATGCATACCCAACATTTTATTTTATTGCAGCGCAGCCTGATTTATACGGCGATCACTCGCGCCAAAAAATTGGTGATTATCATTGGGACCAAGAAGGCGCTGAACTTGGCCATTACGCAAGCCGACTCGCGCTTCCGAACCACAACGCTCGCCGAACGCTTGAGGGAATACGCGTAAGGTTCCGGATAGATTCGGCGGGCAATTCGAGAAAAATGGGCGCCAAAAAAAACGCGCCTCAGAAGAGACGCGTTTTATTTTCCCCAACGGTCGATTTTTTAGATCAGGTTCTTGTTCAGCTCAACCGGTGTACGTTCAAGATGCCAAATTTTATCGCAGTAATCCTGAATGGAACGATCGGATGAGAACCAGCCCATGCGCGCCACGTTCAATAGGGCTTTTTCGGCCCACTTGGAAGGCTTGGCATAGAGTTTGTCCACTTCTCGGTTACACTTAATGTAATCCTCGTAATCGGCAAGATAGTAGTAGAAATCGCCGTGCTCCGTCACCTCGTTATAGAGTTCCTTGAACAAGTCTGGCTCGGATGGATCGAAGATATTATCCCGGAGGGCTCCCAGAACCGCCTGTAGGTCTTTCGATTTTTCCACATAGGACCACGGGTCGTATCCCTTGCGGGCCAATTCGGCAAGGTCCTCGGTCCGGTTACCAAAGATGAAGATGTTGTCTTCGCCCACGTGCTGCGCAATTTCAATGTTTGCACCATCCCAAGTGCCCACGGTCAGCGCGCCGTTCAGCGAGAGCTTCATATTTCCGGTGCCGGAAGCCTCGAGGCCTGCCGTAGAAATCTGTTCTGAGATATCCGCGGCCGGAATGATGGCTTCGGCCAGCGACACATTGTAGTCCGGCAGGAAAATCACTTTAAGGCGACCTGCAACATCGACATCGTTGTTGATGACTTCCGCCATGGTATTAATCAGTTTAATCACCGATTTGGCAATCAGGTACGCCGGAGCGGCTTTCGCAGCAAAAATAAAGGTCTTCGACTGAACGATGGCCTTTGGATTTGCTTTGAGGGTATTGTAGAGGTGGATAATATGCATCGCCTTGAGCAACTGACGCTTGTACATATGCAGGCGCTTGATTTGCACATCGAATACGGAGTCCGGGCTCACAATATATCCGGTTAGTTCTTTGATGGTCTCACAGAGATCGACCTTTTTCTGACGCTTGATGGCCATGAACTTTTTCTGGATGGTGCGGCTGGTTGCCGATTTTTCGAAAGCCTTCAGTAACGAGAGATCCTTCTTCCAGTCCGTTCCAATGCTATCCACAATGAGGGCGGTCAGCTCCGGATTGGATTTTAGTAGCCAGCGACGATGCGTAATGCCGTTGGTAATATTGGTGAATTTTCCCGGATATACTTTGTCGAGTTCCGGCATGGTCTTGGTCTTCAGCAACGTGGAGTGCAGTGCGGATACCCCATTTACTTTGTTACTACCCACCACACAGAGATTGGCCATGCGCACCTGTTTATGAGGCCCTTCTTCAATGAGCGAAACCTTGCGCATCAGCTCGCCGTCGCCAGGATGCTTGAGTTCAATCGTCTGCAGGAGGCGATGGTTGATCTCGAAGATAATCTGCATATGGCGCGGAAGCACATGTTGCAGGAGATCCACAGTCCATTTTTCCAGCGCTTCAGCCAGTAGCGTGTGGTTCGTATAGCAGAAGGTGCTCACGGTGATCTCCCAGGCTTTGTCCCATGGAATGTGTTCTTCATCGTGTAGAACGCGCATGAGCTCAACAATGGCGAGGGTGGGGTGCGTATCGTTCAGCTGCACCACATTTTTCTCGGCAAATTTATTGAAGTCGTTGTGGTTTTTCTTATAGCGCCGAATAATGTCGCGAATGGAACAGGATGCTAGGAAGTATTCTTGAATCAGGCGAAGCTCTTTTCCCGCGTAGGTGTAATCAGAAGGGTAGAGTACTTTGGAGACATTTTCCGCCCAGTTCTTTTCTTCAACTGCGCGGACATAATCCCCCTGATTGAAGACGTCGAGGCGGAACCCTTCGGCCGGCTGCGATTTCCACAGGCGGAGCATATTCACCGTGTTCACATGATAGCCAATGATGGGAACATCGTACGGAACCGCCTCAAAGACCTGGAAGTCTTCCCAGACATCCGAGGATCCTTTGCCGGGGCGGAAGTTTTTCTTCACGCGGCCGTACACACAGACTGGCAGCGTATATTCCGGGCGAATGAGTTCCCACGGATAGCCGAGTGCCAGCCATTCATCGGGCCGTTCCTTCTGCCAACCGTTATCAAATTCCTGACGAAAAATTCCGTGTTCATACCGAATGCCGTAGCCATAGGCCGGTAGTTCCTTCGTGGCGAGAGAATCGAGGTAGCAGGCTGCGAGACGGCCCAGGCCGCCGTTGCCGAGCCCCGCTTCCACATCCAATGCAAGAAGTTCTTCCATGGTGACATTGAGCGGTTTGAGGGCGTCGCAGGCGAGTTCTTCAATCCCCAAGGCATAGATGTTGTTGGAAAGCATTTTTCCGATGAGGTATTCCATGGAGAGATAATTGACCCGGCGTACGTCCTGATCATGGTACTGCCGTTGTGTGGAGATGAAGCCATCCACGGCCATATCGCGTACGGCGTGGGAGAAACACATCATCTTATCAAATGTTGTGGAGGAACGGATGTCTTTGCCCCGGCTGTATTTCAAATGAAATAGGGTGCGTTCTGTAAGCTGTTCGGCTGTCATATCATCTTTGAAGTGTGACATAGTCTTATTACCTCTTCATGTTTAAGTTCGCAGCAAGCTATTTTGATAGCTTAGCCCCCGATCTGATGCAAGCCCTGTTATCCTTAAAACCTATAAAAGCAGTATAACTGAAGAAAATTGAGATTTAATGATCAACGAAGTTGATTTTATTTTAATCTATTGGAGTGATTTATCCTAAAAAAATAAAGGGGGAATTTACATGTCAAATAAGCCAGATATCATGGCATAAAAAAAACCGAAGCAGGTCGCGCTTCGGTTTTTGTTGTTTCAGGAAAGGTCACTTAGTTTCCAAGGGTTGGAATCACAATGGTTTGGCCCACCCTTAGATCGCCTGCACTGCGCATCATATCTTTATTGGCTTCGTAGATAATATCCCACTTTTCTGAATCGCCATAAAACTTGGTCGATATCTTGGTGAGCGTATCTCCGCTAACCACATGATAAATCTGGTGCTTTTGGTTTCTGGCGGCGGGCGGCGGCGTTGTGGGAGCGGGCGGCGTTACTTTCGGGGGAGTATGGGTGAGGGTGGGGGTGGATGAAGCTTTAAGAACCGCTGCCAGTTTCCGCTGCAACTCGTTATTCTGCTGAATGAGCGTGTTGCGTTCCTGAATAAGCCGTTTCACATTGGGCGAGTTGTGAATGAGTGTAGTTGCTAACGCCGTTGCTACTTTGAGCTTCTGTTCTTGAATGAATTCAGCCTTCTCTGCATCGGGCCGTAATTCGAGATAGCGATCATAGTGATAAATGGCATGAATATAATTAATTTTGTGTTGCTGATAAATCAGGGCCAAATCCAGATGCGGGCGGGCCATCAGCGGTTCCTGTTCTAGAGCCAGCTTGAATTTTTCAATGGCGGCATCAATGTTTCCGTCTGCCAAAAATTTCTGACCGGAGATCATATTCGGATCACGTTCTTCACGCTCTTCCATAGAAGCGAAGTCTTTTTCACACCCCGTCAGGGCAAGGAGGGTGGCAAATAAAATTGGATAAATCGTACGCATGGTTGGTAGGTCCTTTCTATATTAAAGGTAGGGAGTATAGCCCGTTGATTCCTCGAATCCCGAACTAAATTTCTCGATTATTTCGCCGGCATCGGTCCGAATCAAAAACAGAGCTTCCACCTGTTCTGTCCGCTCAACCCAGGCGAGCCCCTCTTCGGGACCCATCACAAACAGGGCCGTTGCAGTTCCATCGGCCAGCATGCAATTGGGAGCGTATACCGTGACACTTGCGGTGGCTGAACGAACCGCTTTTCCGGTTCGTGGATCAAGAATATGGGAATAGACCACGCCCTCTTCTTCAATATAGTTTCTATAGTCGCCTGAGGTGGCAATGGCTCCGTTGGTGAGATGAACAATGCCTTGCAGGCGTAGGTCCAACGGATTCATTGAGGGAAACAGAAGGGCAATTTTCCACGGCACCCCATCAGGATTTAATCCACGGACCACCACTTCGCCTCCGATTTCAACAAACCAATTTTCAAGCCCGGCCCGCTCCAAAATATGCCCCACCATATCCACACCATATCCTTTGGCAATGGCGCCCAGCGCGAGTGACACATCGGGTTCTGTTTTTCGAAGGGTGGATGCGGTTTCGACCTTAATTTTTTCCCAGCCAATAATTTCTTGAATCACTGCAATGGCTTGGTCATCCGGAATGCCAGATGCTTCAGCTTCGCTGCCAAATCCCCAAAGATTCAATAGCGGTTGAAGGGTGGGGTCAAATGCGCCCTGGGTATTCCGGCTCAACTCAAGTGCGCTCTCCACCACTCGGGCAAACTCTTCCGAACAGGGGAACGGCTCCAGAGTTTGGGAATGATTAAAGCGGGAGATCTCGCTGGTGGGATCCCAGGTCGACATCTGTTGGTTCAGATCCACTAATGCGAGGTTGACCTGGGTCGAAATTTCTTTGAGCTGAGTGTCTTTTAGTTTGCCGGAAATTTTAATGCTGTAGCCCGTGCCCATGGTCTCACCACCAGTAGACGGGTTCTTTACCGACGGGGTACGCATCATTGTTCCCACGCCCAAGACCAGAACCAGCACGAAGCCCAGCACCATTTGAATGATTTTTTTGCGCGTCATTTGACCTGTGCCACGCATTCGATTTCAACCAAAGCGCCAATCGGAAGGGCCGCAACCTGAACGGTGGAACGCGCCGGGGCACATTCTTCCGCAAAATAGTCTGCATAAACGGCATTGAAGGCTGCGAAATCGCCCATATCCTGCAAAAAGACCGTTGTTTTGATGACCGCATCCAAGGAGGCGCCGGTGGCGGATAAAACGGCTTTTAGGTTCTCCAACACTTGAACCGTCTGCTCGTTGATTCCACCAGCAACCTTGGCTCCCGTTGCCGGATCAATTGGGATCTGCCCCGAGGTATAAAGAAGATTTCCAATTTTCACCGCCTGATTGTACGGACCAATTGGAGCAGGTGCTTTTTCCGTGTTGATGATCTGTTTCATTTTTCATTCTCCCGGTTGAGGTTGGGTGCTGATGGTGCATGAATGGATTGTAATAGCATGGAAAGGCAGGATCGCACAGGTTTGGCCAACTCTTCGGACTGTAAAATTCCAACACAATAGTGAAACACCAAGGGATGTGCCTTGCCATTGCTGCGCAAAGACCATAGCGCCGATTGGAATACCGATTCCAGCAAAGCGTCCTGATAGACGGCCTGCTTTTCGGGATCGAGCTCTCCCAATTTTATTTGTTCGAGCGTGCCCCGATACGCCACCAAATTTAGCGCGTTGATAATTTGACGAATCGGTTTAACGGTTCCCGTTGCAAAGAACTCTGCCCAGAGCATGTCCAATTGGTTTCCGGTGGTGATTTCATCGTATGGATTTGGCGTTCGACCGGCCTTCATGAGGCGCTGAAACGTTTTAAGCTCTCCGCTCATTCGGGGAAGCCGATCGAGTTGATCTAGCAGGGAGAGGACGAAAATGATGTTACGCTTCTGTTTTCGAGAGGCCGATGCATATTCATTGAGCATATGCGGAATCAAATATTCATTCTTTTCAAAGATCGTTTTAAAAAACCAGATGGCTGACCAAATGGGTTCATTTTCCTCGTCAAAGAATGAAGGTTCCGTCTGTAGAAAGGCCGACAGCGCCTTTGCAGGATCGGGAGCCGTGGCATAGCTGGAAAACAGGTCTACCCGTTCGCGCTTCGTCAGCGGTATGAGTGCAAACTTTTTTAGCACGATCATTTCGGACCGCTGATGGGTCTGCCCAGCCACATGATCAATGGCCGTGACGTTAATTTTATATTCTCCGAATGGATCGTTCGAGTTGAAATTCAGATTCAGCACCGCTTGCGAGGGAAGCGGGTGGGGCGGGGTGGCAATGCCTTCGTGCCCCTCACATTGTTTCAACGAAAGATAGATTTCGCCATCGGGCCGGATGACTTCAACATCAAATGAAATGCGAGCCTCATGGTTCGAGTTTATGGAATAGGTCTCAAAAATGGGGAGGATGCAGAAGTATTCCCCTCTAGACACCGAGCTGATCCGCTTGAGTTGCGGAGTGAACTCCTGAGAAATCGCGTACCACCAGTCCATCGACGGATCCTGACGCGTCAGAATGACGGTAGCATCGAACGGGGCGGCAAAAACGGCCGCGTTCAGCACGGCCAGAGCAAGTAGCATCCGTTTCATTGCAACTCCAGCTGCTCAATAATCTTTAGATCCGCTTTCGAATAGGGAACTTTTCTGAGGTTGGAAATTTCCAGCCACTGGAAATCCTGACATTCAATCACCGTGGGACGACCCGATTTGATCGTGGCAAAATAGGTGTGCAACTCCATCGTGAAATGGCTGTAAGCATGCTTTACCGTAACGAGAAATTCACCCACTTCAATGTGGATGCCGAGCTCTTCCTTCAGCTCGCGGGCAATGCATTCTTGAATGGTTTCATTGGGCTCCAATTTCCCCCCAGGGAATTCCCAGAGCCCTCCGAGCATATCTTCGCTTCGGCGCTGGGCAACAAGCGCCTCTCCCTGTTCATTTATAACCACGCCCGCCCCCACAATAATATGCGGAATCTTTTTCTTCGGCGCTTTAAATGGGAAATCGGCAGGGGTTCCCCTTTGCTTGCCGAGACAGCAACGGGAGAGGGGGCATGCGGGACAATCCGGATTCTTAGGCGTGCAAACCATTGCTCCCAGCTCCATCATGGATTCGTTGAAGTCTCCCGCCGATCCGACAACCAAAAGCTCATCGGCCAAGTGTTGCAACTCTTTTTTAGCGCGGGTTGACCGCGTGTCCTTTTCATAGGCAAATAAGCGGGAAAGAACACGAATGACATTGCCATCCAGCACCGCCAAATCCAGGCCAAACGCCAGCGAGCCGATGGCCGCGGTGGTGTAACTTCCGATGCCTGGAAGTTTAATGATTTGTTCCGCGGTTGAGGGGAAGCGGCCCTGATGCTCCGTAACGATCAATTGAGCCGCTTTATGCAAATTGCGAGCGCGGGAATAATAGCCCAGCCCTTCCCACATCATGAGCACATCTTCCTGGCTCGCTTCGGCCAATGAGTTCAGCGAAGGAAATCGTTTCATAAAACGATGAAAGTAGGGGGTCGCCTGATCCACGCGCGTCTGCTGCAACATCAGTTCAGAAATCCAAACTCGGTAAGGCGTGCGGTTGCTACGCCAAGGCATGCTTCGTTTGTGGATGGCAAACCAAGGAAGCAATTTTGTTTTTACCGCGCGTTTTGTTTTTTTTATCTGATCCATTAAAAGGTCCCCGCTTCCAATCATTGGAAACCGGGCACATTTTCCAGAGACTGGAAGCCGGGTCGAGCGTAATGTGGTTCTATTTGAATTTATTCAACCATTTATCATCACGCGGGCTCTTCTCTTCCTACTTCGAGGGACTCAAATCGAAGTAGATGCAGGGAGTTAAATCAGATGAAAACACCGCACTTTGGTTAAATGTCAGCAACTATGGGCACCATGTGAACCACCTGAACCTGCCGCTGTGTCGCAGAATGAATTTTCAAGAGATATCCTTTGGCCGGAATTTTTTCTCCAGCCCGAGGAATCCGCCCGATTTCTGCCACAATATAACCCCCGAGCGAGTCATATTCATCGCTCTCCGGAAGCGCGCTACCCAACTCTTCATTTAATTCATCGATCGGCATGCGTGCCTGAACCATGACCGACCCATCGGGCCGGCGGTGCAGCTCATGCTCCTTGAGGTCATATTCATCCTCAATTTCACCGACCAGCTCCTCAATCACATCCTCCATGGTCACGAGGCCTTCTGTGCCCCCATATTCATCCACAACCAAAACCATTTGAGACCGTGTTTTTTTCATTAACTGAAGCAGATCATTCAGCGGCATAGTTTCTGGAATAAATTCAATTTTCTTTACCTGCTGACTAATTGAATCTCCTGACAACCCCAAAGCCATCAACTTCAGCAATTCTTTCACATGCACAATGCCGACTACATCATCAATATTTTCATGATAAACTGGAAAGCGTGAGTGCCGCGATTCTTTCACCTGCTCAACACACTCCTCAATGGTCAGCGTGTCTTTGATGCCGCTGATATCAATTCGTGGTGTCATAATTTCACGCGCAACGGATTCGCCAAATTCAAAAACACTCCGGATAATTTCACGCTCTTCTTCTTCGAGTTCTTCGGTGTCTGTTTCTTCGATCAGGCTTTTGATTTCATCTTCCGTCGAAGGGCGATCCTCCTCGTCAGAAGTCGACATGGCGTGTCGTAAAAAGAGATCTTCAAGCAGTTGAAGCGGCCAAACGAACAGATAAAGAGCCAGCGTCAGCGCTCCAACGATTGGGAGGGCTGCCAGAGAAATTCGGTCGGCATAACTCTCGGAAAGCACATGCGGAATAATCCGAGCAACCAGCATGTACAACAGGGAGAAAACAAAGAGCGAACAGCAAATAAACCAACGTTCGCAATCGAACAAGGCAAGGTAGACCAGAATGAAGGTGGCAATCGCCGTATTCGTGAGCAAAAGGCGCACTGCTTTGCAGAGCAAAGCCCAGCGTTTTCCCCAAAACTCAAGGCGTTTAACATGCTCTCCCTTGCGTTCCATTAAACGAGGAACTCCGGCATCACCGGTGAAACGAAGCGAGGTGAAAATGGTAGCAAGAAGTCCCGCGAGTGTTAGCATCGCGAGACTGTATAAAAAGTAGTTCATCTGAAAGTTATTCATTTAATATGCGGGGTAATTTTTTCTCCAGTTAGAATTAATTTCCTTTCTCAAACCCCTGAAAAGACTAAACCGAAAGGCGTGCTCATTGACCAGACAAACCGTACCTCAAATTCATACGTTCTTTGCATGAATAACGAGTATGGTTGCCGGGCCTAAATGCCGAATTCATCCCATTCTTATTCGAAAATCTGCGGCTCAATATGCAAATAACACTCATCATCTGTACAAAAATGCGTATTTGGCCCAAGAGAGACTCGTGAGCCAGGATGCGACTTATTTTCCATAGTAACCAACAAAATGACTCAGATCCTGCTCCGGCACCTCTTTGGGAATAAAAGGCACGGGAATCGATACGGCTGAGTTTTAATTCTGTAAAAATTGAATAGACCCTTTTGACTCAGCAATCAGCACCTCTTGTTCCGGGCGCACTGCAATGCCGGAGACTCCATTCTTGCCGCCGGCATTGAATGCGGTCTTTATTTTTGCGGCAACACGGCGGGGTGGGGGAATGGAACTCCTCGCTAATTTTATTTTCAGCCCGAAACGCTCATCACATTTTACCCATCAGAATTTAAGGATCTTTTAGCGGATCGTTCTGTAAGCCTCACAACAAAAGCAATTTAGCCTACCTATATAGACATAATATATATTATGCGACGTAATATATGTTAATGAAAATGTGCATAACTATGGATAACTTGGATCCACAGTTCATCACCCCACCGGATACCCCCCTTTTTTAAGCCGCAGATATGG
>JBAHZU010000004.1:0-13100 GCA_037132875.1 Pontiella sp. | reverse complement strand
TCGTTAAACCCAACACCAAGTCGAGCGAGCTCCCGCTTCATGGGGCGAATCTTTACACGTCAAATAAGTAAGAGTCTCTCTTAATCATATAAATTTGACATTCAAACAACCCACCAACCCCTTGCCATTGCAAGTGATGCTTCCCCTGAATGTCATTCGACAATTCTATTTCTCACTATCTATTAAAATATTCACTCCTTGCTCAGAAAACTTATAAAGCATATACTTTTAACTTTTACTTTCTGACTCCGATCAGAAATTCTGATGAACGATTCCCCGTTCCAAGGAAATGATGATGAATGATCTAAAAACTGTTTTAATCAGTGTCGTCGGCATGTCCCCGGCGGTTTTAACAGAAACCGTCTGGGCCCTTGCTCAGGAAAATCCACCCGTCATCCCAGATGAAGTGATTGCCATCACCACCTTGGCCGGCAAAGATCAAATCAAAAAACAATTGCTCGGAATGGATCAAATTTGGGATTCCCTGCGCGACTCCCTAGGGACCGCTGCTGCGGGAAAACTACGATTCGGAGCCGATGCCTCTATTCAAGTTATTGGGGACGGCCGCACTGATTTCATCGATATTGCTTCTCCAGAAGAAAATGAACAGACCGCCGATTTCATTCTCGGCGTGCTACGCCGACATTCTGAAGACTCTACCATCCAAATCATTGCGTCCATTGCCGGAGGTCGCAAATCCATGAGTGCGCTCATGCTGGCTTGCATGAGCTTGGTGGGGCGAGAAAACGATCGGGTTTGTCATGTTCTCGCCAACGAAGAATATATTAGAGAACACCGCACCTTTTGCTTTCCCCAGAATAAGGCCGAAGCCAAAACGGCAAATATCCAGCTGTCCGAAATCCCCTTCATTCGCGTGCGCGGGTGGTATCTTCAAGAAACGGGAGAAGCGCCGCCATCCTACAAACACATGGTTTCCCTCTTTCGAGAAACTGCACGAGAAGCCATCGTATATCCAGAGATAAAACTCCATGCAGAACGCCTTCAGATAACCGTGGGCAACAATCCATATAAATTAAATCAGGCGGAATTCATTGCGGCATGGACCTTCTGGGAAACACGAAAAAAGGGAGACTTCCAGGATGGGCTGACATTATTTGAGAAAGTGAAACCATTCCGTATTGATTCTCTCGATGCTTCCGAGGATTTCAGCAAACGGCTGAGTGCAGTGAAAATCAAGATTAAAAAGGACCATCCCGCCCTTGTCGACCGATTGTTTCCCGGCATCACGGCGCGAGAATTCAACTATCCTGCCATTGAATTCATCGGATGTCTACAGACATCCATAAAGTAGCCTCAAGGCGAGCGGATGCGTAGAACAGAACCCATGCAAACGAACCCCTCCATCCTCATTCTCCATTCCGCTCTCGCTCTTTCAGCGAGCGATACGAACCCTTATTTAAAATAACGTGGGAGTAATAATGCAAAAATACGACATACAGATCCTCATTGTATCGGGACAAATGATCCCCAATGTAACGCCAGTACTCGACGAAGCCATCCGCCCCAAAAAGGTCATCCTCTGCGCCAGCAACAAAATGCAGGCCTCGGCAGGCGTACTAGCCACCTTCTTTAAAGAAAAACAGATTGAGACCGAGCATTTTTCGCTGGGCGATGCGTATGATTTTTCAGAGTTGCAGGAACGCTTTTTGGAACTAGCCAGTCAGTACGAAAACGAAACATCCATTGCCGTGAACCTGACGGGAGGCAACAAGCTGATGACCATTGCGGCGCAGATGGTCTTTGATGAGATCCCCTGCTTTTACGTGGTTCCGGAAAGGGATCAAATTCTTATGCTGGGAACCGAAAAAACAACGTCATACGAAATTCAGAATAAAATTCTGCTCCACGACTACTTTAAGATTCACGGTTACACGGTAAAAAATCAGAACCGCAAAAAGACAATTACACCAGAGGCGGTGGAGCTGGCACAGAACATCCTGAAGCAGTATGACACCTACAAAAAGCAACTCAGCGTTTTAAATGCCTTGGCAGCAAAAGCGGAAGATGCCTACTCATTGGCCATCAGGAACGATATTTCAGACCAAACCGGCAACTTACTGAATCTATTTTATCAGCACGGTAGCATTAAATATTACGACGACAAAAAAATTGAGTTTGCCTCAGCAGAAGCGCGCAATTTCTGCAAAGGCTTTTGGTTGGAAGATTATGTGCTCAACGAACTGGCCACAGTGGATGATACCGTAGGGTTGCAGGACTGGGCCGGTTCCCTTGAAATCGAGAGTGCATCCGGCACCAAAAATGAGATTGATGCCGCCTTTCTCTTCAACAATGCGCTCTATGTAATCGAATGCAAGACCGCCAAGATGGAGGCAAAAGGAAGCGATGTGCTATATAAAATCGACACCATCCGCGGATATGCCGGGTTCTACACCCAATCGATTGTGGCCACCTTCAAAGAGCTCAGTAAATACGACCGCCAACGAGCAAATGACCTGAAGATCAATCTCATCGAAGGAAAAAATCTAAACCGTTTTTCCGACCGAATTATTGAAATAATTCAGTCGGATCAAGGAGAAAAGTAATGAGTAAAATGCTCTTAAAAGTGCAGATTGGGCCGGTGCAGGAATTCATCATCCAAGCCCGTAGCACGCGCGATATGTGGGCGGGAAGCTATCTACTCTCGTGGCTGACCGCCTCCACCATGAAGGTCTTCAAGGATGCCGATTGCGAATTTATTTTCCCAACCCTGGAAAAGCAACCGCTCTACAACCTTTTTTGTGGGAATCCTTCCAAGGATTTAGATGCGGCCCTAATCCCGACATTACCGAATGTCTTTATGCTACTGGTGCCCGAAGACCAGGTTGAAAACCTGGCTAAAGAAGCAAAAGCCGCCTTAAAAAATGAACTTCAGACGATTGGAGAAGCCTGCTGGGGGGAAATGATGTCCCTCGGGGCTTCCAAGGTTTGGAAACTCCGCTGGGATGATCAGCTCAACGCCTTCCCCCTCTTCAACTGGAGCGCCATCCCCGTTTCCAACGATTGGAAAACCGATGTCGAAAACCTCGGCAAACAAATGGCTGCGCGCCGCAACACCCGCGAATTTAAATCCTGGAACGGCGTTGCCGGCGCCACCAAAGACATCCTCTCCGGCAAAGAAGAATCTATCGGCTCAGAAGAATTCTGGTCAGAAGAGAACAAAAAAAACCAGTGGAACAAAGCCGGCCCATACGGAGCCATGAACTGCATCAAACGCCTCTTCCCGGATGCCTATCTTCAACCCAAGTTCGGTAATAAAAAAATGTTCTGGAACGAAGCCTCTTTTGAGAGCACGCGCACCATTGCAAATGGCAACTCCCCGGAAAAAGGACACAATCCATATTTTGCAGTCATTGCCATGGATGGCGACCGAATGGGCAAAGCCCTCCAAAAACTCAGGTCAAAAGAAGAGCACACCCAGTTTAGTCGAACATTAGCGCAATTCGCCGAGAATGGTGTCTCTCGCATTTTAACCCAATTTGAATTCGAACAGTCCGCACAGCTGGTTTATGCGGGCGGCGATGATGTGCTCGTCATGTGCCCCGCCGATCAAGCGTTGGAGCTCGCCGAAGCGCTGCGTAATGAATTCATTGATACCATGCACGATTATATCGATCCCGAGTCCGATGAAAAAATGGACGCCAGCTGCGGCATCGCCGTCGGACACTACCAATTCCCGCTCCAGCGCATCGTGGAAGAAGCTCGCGCCGCCGAACACCGCGCCAAAAACAAACGCGGCCGCGCCGCCTTCGCCCTGAGCCTGCTCAAACGCTCCGGCGAGATCATCCACTGGGGTGCGAAGTGGGATTCCAACGCACTGGATGTGTACAAGGATTTCACGGAAAAGAGTGCCGGAGCGTCGCCCTGTTTTTCCGGCCGCTTCCCCTATGCGCTGGCCGAACTGCTCCAGCCCTATCGGCTGGGCGGTAAGAGCGACCCGCAGGTCGCCCCGGAAGTGCTGAAGAAAATCATTGAAAAAGAATTCCTGCATGTGCAGGAGCGCCAGGCGCAGAAAAAGAATGCCGTTGTTGGTGGCGCGTTGGATTATCTCGCCGAGTTGCCCAACGATCAGCTCGAAGATTTCCCCAACCTATTTCTAGCCTCCGCCTTCATGAATCGCCAACGAGGAGAAAATTAAAATGAGCCCCTGGTACGAAATCAATATTGAACCGCGCGACATCCTCTTCTTTCGCGGCGGAAAACCCATGGGAGGCTCAACCCTTGGCGAAGGCGGCCGCCTGCCGATGCCCTCCGTTTTTCACCAAGCCCTGCTCTCCGCCCTCCATGAACGCTGGCCCGATGCCCAAACCAAGCATCAGCACATTCGAGACGACGAAAACAAAGGCAGCTCCTTCCTTTACGGCGACCTGCAAACCGTCGGCGTTTTTCCATCCCTTGGAAGCACCACCTATTTCCCCATGCCCGCCGATGTGCAGTGTCTCGACGATTCCGAAACGCCGACCATCCTACAACCCGGAACGTTGGAAGGAAAAAGTGATCTGCCCAGCCCACTTGAAATGGGCCTTTTTAAAGATCCAAAGGGGACGTCCACTAAGAAAACTCCCAACCCCTGGATTTCCGAAAAAGGCTTACAGGCCTACCTCACCGGCGAGATCCCTAAAGAAGAGGACCCGGAACTCTTCGATGTCGAAGCCCGCCCCGGCATTGGCATCGACCCCCAAACCCTCGCCACCGAAGAGGGGAAATTCTACCTCGCCGAGGTGCTACGCCTGCGCGACGGCGTCACCCTCAAAGGCTTTGCCTGCGGCGAGGCGGTGGAAGCCTATTTTTCCGAGGCTCGGAACAGTGAATTCATCTTTGGCGGACAACGCGGCGTGGCCTTTTTAGAGGCCGTGCGGGACGGCGTAAAACTTCCAACCTTTGGAAGACCAACCAGCATCCGCATCAAATGGGTGACGCTCACCCCCTCCATCTTCACCAGCGGCTGGCTGCCCAGCTGGGTGGATGCCGAATCCGGCAAAATCGTGGGCGTGGAAACCACCAAGCCCGAACGAAAGCCCCGCGAATCGCGAAAGGATTGGCGCGCCCGCTTTGAGAAAAAAGAGATTCCCGGCAAACTCATCGCCGCCTGCATTCCCAAGCCGGTCCCCTATTCAGGCTGGAAAGCGCAGTGTGGACAAGAAGGCCCGCGCCCCACCCGCCTTTGCGTCCCCGCCGGAGCCGTCTACTACTTTGAAACCACCAACCCCGCCGCGCTCACCCAATTCTTAAACGCAAAATGTAAAAGCGACATCGCCGCCGAAAAAGGCTTCGGCTTCGGACTCTGTGGTTCATGGACTGAGTACAAAGGAGAAATAAAATGAAAAAAATGACCCTCACCCTATTCGCCCGCACCCCCGTACACGTCGGTGCCGGCAACTCCGTCGGTGCGATCGACTCGCCCATCCAGCGCGAGCGCCACACCCGCATCCCCATCATCCCCGGCTCCAGTCTGAAAGGCGTGATTTCCGACCTGTGGAACGATGACGCATTCGAACGCACCGAAAGCGGAAAAACCCTATTTGGGGAGGACGATACTACGGCCGATGCCAAAGCCGGCTCCCTGCTCATCGGCGAAGCCCGCGTGCTCGCCTTTCCTGTTCGTTCCGCCAAAGGCATGTTTGCCTGGCTGACCGCCCCCGTGGTGCTCAACCGCTTCAAGCGCGACACCGGGGCAGACTTTGTGGTGCCGGATGTGCAGGGCGAAACCGCGCTGGCCTTTGAGTCGCTCAAGCTCAGGGACCAAGTCGTGCTGGAGGAATACAATTTCAACGTCACCGGCGAGCCCGGCAGCGATCTCATCGAGGCCCTCAAGTCAATGGTCGAAAACGATCCCGTCTGGAGCGGAATCTCAAAACAACTCGTCGTGGTCTCCAACGAAATCTTCCAGCACTTCTGTGAACACGCCTGCGAAGTCGTCACCCGCATCAAAGTGGATGATGAAAAAGGGACGGTTGTGCCGGGCGCGCTCTTCAATCAGGAACAGGTACCCAGCGAAACCCTCTTCTACACCACCATCATGGCCCAAGAAGCCGCAAACCTGGAAACCCTCAAAACCAAACTCGAAAAAGAACAATGGCTCCAAGTCGGCGGCGATGCCACCACCGGCCTCGGCTTCTGCTCCATCAACTGCCAGGAGATCAAATCATGAAAAACCTCGAACAACTGCGCGCCGCGCATGCGTTGAAGTGGGCTCCAACCATTGGAAAAGGAGCGGGGGACGGCGAGGCCAAAGGCGTGGTTAAAAAAATTCCGGCATTAGTCATTCAATGCGGCCTGCTTTCCGCCATGGCCTTTGCCAAAGAAAAGGAAGCCGGATACAAGGATGTGTTTGATGCCTTTATCGATTATTGCGACCTCTTGAGTGCTCGCTCCTTGGACGAGGCCATCGAAGAACTCAGCTCTGTTGAATCCAGTGATCTTCGCCGGATCACCGCGGAATTCATGGCCTATCTCGGTTATTTGCGACGGTTTGTTTAAGGAGGAATCTAATGTCTGTTTTTCTACCCAATGGAATAAAGCAATGTTTGCCCAATGATCAGGAGATCAATGCATCACTGCTAATCACTAAATATGCTGAGGTGAAGACTGAGGCGGAGAAGGAAGATTCTGCAAAGATCGCGGCGCGCTCCTGCACGGGAAAAACCTTCTCGGGGAAAATTTTGGGATATTCCTGTCTGCCGCGAGCGAGCGCTGTAGCAATGAAGCTGATGGGGCGGCTGATTGTCGATCAAAGCGGCGGGGTGCAGGAGAGCAACCTTTGCCTACATCCGCATTTTGGCGTTCCGATGATTCCCGGGTCGGCCGTAAAGGGCGCGGCGCGGCACTGGCTGTGGGAGCAGTGGAACGAAGCGGAAGGGGCTGAAAAAGAGAACCTAGAGAACGAATTGCTGAATATCTTTGGGGGGGCGGAAAATGCCGGAAAGGTTTCTTTTTTGCCCGCGCTGCCCTATGGGTGCGCGCCACTGGAAATCGATGTGCTAACCTGCCACCATATGGATTATTATTCGCCAACCCAGCCGAAAGAGCGGGCAACGGATGATGAAAACCCGAACCCCCAGTTTTTTCCGGTGGTGAAGGCCGGTGCAATCTTTGAATTTGTGGTAATGCCAACGGTTCGAGGAACAGAAGTACTTGCAGAAAAGGCTCTCGGATATTTAAAAATCGCCCTCGAAATCAATGGAATCGGAGCCAAAACATCGGCCGGATATGGATGGTTCGAGGAAGATCGCGCCGCAACGAAGAGTTTAAAAACGGAACAAAAACGCGCCGCAGAGAAAATACAACAAGCCTCTATGTCGCCATTGGAGCTGACCAAGATTGAGCTGGTAGAGACCGAGGGAACCGGATTTGGCGAAGCGGCTCTTCGGATCATCAAGAGCGAGGCAACCGAAAAACAACGCGCTTTGATTCAGGTTTTGGGCGCAGAAAAATGCGAGGAGTGGAAGAGTTGGAAAAAGCGCGCGCGTACAAAACCTAAACTCCAAGAGCGGGTAGAAAAGGTTTTGGCGCTGGCGGCTGAGCTTGGAGAGGAACTGATCTGATGAAAATATTGTTTAATGAAATCATGGAAGTGGTTACGCCCTGTTTTTGTGCGGGAGCTGACCAATCGAAAGCTGAAATTCGTGCGCCCTCCATTCGTGGCGAACTACGTTGGTGGTTTCGGGCACTAGGCGGAACGCTGGCCGAGGAACAAAAGGTTTTTGGAGGAATCGCCGGAGACGAGGGAACGTCAAGCGCAGTAGTAGTGCGGGTTTTGATGCTGCCGCCGCAGAAAGATGAGTCCCGTCATTTGCCGGAGAATCATCAATTTTTCACCATGTCCCGAAAGGGGAATGAGGCCATGATTCCAGCGGGGCGGAGGTTTATGATGAAAATCCTGCTTCGACGTTCTGTCGACACTGAACGGCTGAATTTGGCCATTGAAGCGTTTATGTATTTCGGCTCGATTGGATTGCGCTCCAACAGGGGGTGTGGTGCGTTGCAGCGTGCCGAACATCTCCCCAGTCAGGCGGAGGTTGAAGTGCTGTTCGAAGAAATGCGAAAAAGCGGATTTGAATGTTTTTCGCGCGCAAAAGAACGCGATGGTTTGAAAGCGCTCAAATCGTTAGAAGATGCCATCAAAACGTTGCGCGAGGATTGTAACATTCAGAAAAACGAGAAAAACGCGATGGGTTTTGTTGGAAGCACTCGCCATAGTTCCTGTCTGCGCGTCCGTCCCGTGGCATTGAAGGATGGTTTCTTTCTGCCGGTGCTGCTCTATTCTGAATCGGTGAAGGGAGAGGATATCAAAGGAATTCGCATGGAACTGAAGGCCTGTTTTTCATGACCTACGACCCCGCCATTCATCACCGCCGCTCCATCCGGCTGAAGTCGCATGATTATTCGGGCGGGGGGGAATATTTCATCACGGTGTGTGCGCATCGGGAGTTTGTTGAATGGGCGGGCTCGAAGCCCTTTCATGCGCATGGGGTTCAAGCCATTCTCGAAGAGGAGTGGCGCAAAGGTGGCGAGGTGCGCACGCGCGAAAATGCCCTGCGCCGCAATCGCCTCGTCGCAGAATGGTGCAACACACTTTGGATCCCCGCCGCTCGCAGAGGTGGGAGCTTGGAGTCGGTGAAACAAGAATTTAAAGACAAGTTGATCCAAGGAGAAAACCGATGAATGTTTTGATTATGACGCTGGGAAAAGGCCGCAAGGAAGATAGCAATCGATATCAAACTGCCTGCTACCAATTTTCGGATGGAAACAAGCACGTTACCTCTTTTTTCGGATTGGCCCTGTTTCGTTGGTTGCAGGAGCAGGCATGCCGCATTGACCGAGTCGTCATTCTCGGAACGACGGGCTCCTCTTGGGATGCCATTCTAGAACTGTGCGGCGAAGGCGGCACAGAGGTTGACGAGCTCTATTATCAGGTGGCCAGCCAAGTGGAAAACGTGGCCGTGACACAAGAATTGCTCGGCAAAATTGCCGAACTCTCTTCAACTATTTTCCCGCAAACCGAAGTGGTTTGCCGCCTCATTCCCAGCGCGACCGACTGTGAGGGGCAATACGAAATCTTATCCACCATTGCCAATCACGTTCCAGAAGGCGCCCATCTTTGGATGGATCTAACGCATGGATTCCGCCACCTTCCCCTGTTGGAGCTGATGAGCGGATTCAATTTAGAAGAGGCAAAAGGCATCGAACTCAAAGGCCTCTTCTACGGAATATTTGAACAGACGAAGAACGGAATAACGCCGGCCATTGAGCTTCCTTTTGCGCGCGAACTCAGCCGCTGGACACGCGCCATTCATGCGGTGGACCACGGGCAACTCGGTGCGCTCATTGGATTATCTGGAATGGAAGCATTTGACGCCGATTTGAAAAAACTCCTGCTCTACGAACAGCTCAACCAGCTTTCCAATGCTCGGAAAGCAGCTAAAAACATTCTTTCCATGCTCGAAAAGCCACTGCCGTCGCACGCCGGAGAACTTTTCCGAAAAAAACTGAGAACGCATTTTGAATGGAGCCACGGGCAGACCTATGCCATTCGGCAACTGCAATCCGCCGAAAAAGCAATTTCCCAGCGCGACTATATTCATGGAGTCATCCTCATGAACGAAGCGCTCATCTCGAATGCCATTCCTCAGGGTTCCGATACCTTGAGATTTTCCGTGCGAGAAAAGGCCGCAGGAACCTATTGTAAAACCGACGATCATCATCTGCTGCGCATCCTGCGCAACACCCTGGCCCACGGCACGCGCCCGCAAGGAAAACAAGCCGCAAAAATCATGCACCTCATGGATAATCCCGAACATTTTCATCAGGAAATGCTGCGATTGCTCCGGATCGTAAAAAAAGAATGGGACGCCTGAGACAGATCCGATAAATGCGAGAATCGGACGTCTGCGGACGTCCGATTTTTTGTTTCCGGCCAAAAGGTATGCTCTACTCATTCGCACAACAAAAGGAGCCCATCCATGCCCAGTCTCATCTTCAATGGAAACCGTATTACCGCACGGCGCGAAAGCCGACGCATCATCCTCAGCCGAAGCGGGGACGATCAGACCGAGGCCACCACCCTACGCGTCCCGCTTACCGATGTGGACCGGGCCACGGTAATCGGTCATCCGCAGGTTTCTATTTCCGTTCTCCAACGGCTCATGAAAGAACGCATTCCCGTTTCTTTTATCTCCGAAAAAGGGCAGTGGTATGGAACCCTTCACCCCGATGGCGACAAAAATGCCGCGCGCCGCCTGCTGCAATACCGGCAACAGGATAGTCCCGCGAAACGACTCTCCTGCGCCCAAAAAATTGTCCAAGCCAAAATCCGCAATCAACGCCGCACCCTTCAACGGCTGGGTGCCAATCGCAACGAAGCCCAAGCCTCCGCCCAGCTCAATACGCTGGAACAGCTTAAACAACTGGCTCGCAAAACCACTCACGCCGAGAACAACGACGAGCTCCGGGGAATCGAAGGACTCGCTGCCGCCAACTATTTTGCCCGCCTTGCCGTTTTCTTTCCCGAAAGTATGCCCTTTAACGGGCGATCCCGGCGGCCGCCCCGCAATGCCGCCAATGCCCTGCTCTCGTGGACCTACACTATTGTACGTTCAGAAATTGACACCGCCCTTCGCCTGCAAGGGCTAGACCCCTGCTTGGGCTGGTTGCACGAACTTTCTGCTGGCACCCCCGCTTTGGCCCTCGATCTGCTCGAACCGTTTCGCGCACCGGCCTGCGATTTGCTCGTGCTCAACCTACTCAATCATCGCCTTCTAAAAGCCGACGATTTCCACGTCAGCGCCGAAGATGGCGGAACGTATCTCAATGAAAACGCGCGGAAAAAGTTTTTCGTCCACTACGAAAGCCACATGCAGCGCAAATTCAAACAGTCCACAGAGGCCCCCCACACCGATCTGCGCCAATGCATCACCCAACAAGTTTGGACCGTACTCCGCCTGCTCGAAAATCCAGATGACCCAAACCATACCTTTTTCCAAATGCCATGAACCTGCAGGAAATAACCGACTTCAATCGCTATTTTCCCGCCACCCCCGAGCTCGGGGGATACGATCCTGCTCAAAAGGAGATCAAACACATGCTCCATCTAGTGGCCTACGATATTGCCCATCCCAAGCGACTCCGACAGGTGGCCAAAACCTGCGAAGATTTCGGGGTCCGCGTTGAATATTCTGTCTTTGAATGCGATCTTTCGCCCGATCGCTTCACCCTATTCTGGAGCGAACTCAACCGGCTGATCCATGAAGACGAGGATTCATTGCTCGCCTATACCCTTTGTGGAGGATGTGTCAAAAAAACACGCACTGCAGGCAACGTCGTCCGCCCCAGAAAAGTCATGCTTTACATACTTTAAATTGATTTTTTGGCGGCACAGCAAAACCCCAAAAAACAGGGGGGTGCCGCCAACTTTCATAATCTGCTCCCCAGAGGCACTTTAAGCTGTTCCCTTACCCATTTCATCCCTATATTCAGTTCCTTATAACGGCCCGAAAAGGGGCTGCCGCCAAAACGCCCCCATAACCCCTTGCAGGGCAGGGGTTAAAAAGGGGGACTGTCCGCATCGGACCTGAAGCCGAAAGGCGATTGAGACCCACGGTTCTTAGGATCGATGAAGTCCCCCGAAGTAACTGTCCGCATCGGACCTGAAGCCGAAAGGCGATTGAGACCTACTGGTGCAACTGGTGCTACTGGTGCAATTGGTGCTAGTCCGCATCGGACCTGAAGCCGAAAGGCGATTGAGACGGGTTGATACACAGTGATATAAACCGGCAGCTCCGGAGGGGTCCGCATCGGACCTGAAGCCGAAAGGCGATTGAGACTAACCGCCTTTGTTAAAGTCGTTACGGCGATTGATCTCGTCCGCATCGGACCTGAAGCCGAAAGGCGATTGAGACTTGCTCGCTCCCATAAGGGCGTTGACCATGCCCGACGATGTCCGCATCGGACCTGAAGCCGAAAGGCGATTGAGACCCGGAGCGGCCACTGCTGGAGCAACAGGTGCGGCCACTGGGTCCGCATCGGACCTGAAGCCGAAAGGCGATTGAGACCCATACACTCAGGAGCGAAATCACAATCACCGCAATCTAGTGGTCCGCATCGGACCTGAAGCCGAAAGGCGATTGAGACAACCAGCTATCGCTAATATCTTTAACCATAGCCCGCACTGTCCGCATCGGACCTGAAGCCGAAAGGCGATTGAGACACAACAAATGACTTAGTCGCCACTCTGGTTGAATAGTGAAGTCCGCATCGGACCTGAAGCCGAAAGGCGATTGAGACTCACTTATTTTATTAGCTCTGTCCAAGTTTTCTTGTTCCAGTCCGCATCGGACCTGAAGCCGAAAGGCGATTGAGACACATCAATCTGGATGTAGGTACTGCCATTCAACTCAAGAAGGTCCGCATCGGACCTGAAGCCGAAAGGCGATTGAGACCCGCCTTGCTTTTCTTGATTGTCGACTCGATTTCTAAGCGGGTCCGCATCGGACCTGAAGCCGAAAGGTGGTAAAATCAGGAACCCGAAGGGTATCCATCCAGAAAAGGGGAAACAAATGGAGGCGCGGGGTCTATGACGTCCATCTCCGCGTCATTCATTTCCCCCTTTAAAATCAGCAAAATCATCCTCCAACACTGATGCACAGACGTCTGAGGACGTCTGTGTTTTTATGTCTTCCGGGAAATTGTGGTTCACTTCTTTTCAACGAGAGGAATAAGTGAAAGGAGTTCCACCATACCGTCCACCGACAGACGCGCGACGCCATCAGAGCACTATTACAAACGGTTACGCCGATAATAAAGAACGGCCCGCAGTGCCGCACCCCCCAGATCAAACATCCCCCCAAATTCATCGATTCATAACCCAGGAGTTGCATATGCCCAGTCTCATCTTCAATGGAAACCGTATTGCCGCACGCCGCGAAGGCCACATCCTCGTCCTCTGCCCCTTCACCGAAACCCGCACCACGCGCGAAAATGCCCTGCGCCGCAATCGCCTCGTCGCAGAATGGTGCAACACACTTTGGATCCCCGCCGCTCGCAAAGGTGGGAGCTTGGAGTCGGTGAAACAAGAATTTAAAGAC
>JBAHZU010000111.1:0-35968 GCA_037132875.1 Pontiella sp. | reverse complement strand
GTTGGGCGTTCGATTTTAAGTGGGAATAGCTTATTTGTTTTCGTCATGAAATCTTCCATTTTCTATTCGGGGATCGAGACTCATTAGTAAAGCGCGCGACTATCTCAGAATGATTTACCAAAGCGAACCTTTTTAAATCGCCATTCGGATGCCTTTCTCCAACGATTGGAAGCCGGTGACGTTGACACTGCCCGCACGTTTGATAGGTTTTGCGCTTCATTTTACCACTCAGGCACCAGACGAAGGAGAAACACCACATGGCCGCGAAAAAAACCGCTCCGAAAGATTCCGCTACCGCACTCAGCATAGTTGTTGCTCAAATTCAGAAACAGTATGGCGAAGGGGCCATTGTGAAGCTGGGCGAGGCCGCAGCCAACAAGCACATTGAATCCATTTCCACCGGCTCCCTGACGGTTGATATTGCACTCGGCATAGGCGGATTGCCCCGCGGCCGAATTGTCGAAATCTATGGCCCAGAATCTTCTGGTAAAACCACGCTGGTTTCGCACGTCATCGCCAACGCTCAGAAAGCGGGCGGAGCGGCGGCCTTCATTGATACGGAACATGCGCTCGATCCGGGCTATGCCAAAAAAATCGGCGTCGACATTGATAACCTATTGGTTTCCCAACCGGACTCTGGCGAAGAAGCCCTGAACATTTGCGAAGCGCTCGTTAAGAGTAATTCCCTCGATGTTATCGTGCTCGACTCCGTGGCGGCTCTTGCACCGCGTGCCGAATTGGAAGGCGAAATGGGACAGTCCCACGTGGGATTGCAGGCCCGCTTGATGTCGCAGGCGTTGCGCAAACTGGTTTCCGCCATCAGCCATTCCAGATGCGTTGTCATTTTCACAAACCAGATCCGCGAAAAAGTGGGCGTCATGTTCGGCAGCCCAGAAACCACCCCCGGTGGCCGCGCGCTGAAATTCTATTCCTCCGTTCGCCTCGATATTCGCCGGATCGGTCAGCTGAAAGATTCCAATGGCGTGGTCTACGGAAACCGCACCCGCGTTAAAGTGGTGAAAAATAAAGTGGCTCCTCCCTTCCGACAGGGTGAGTTCGATATTCTGTACTCCGAAGGCATCTCCTACACCGGATCGGTTATTGATGCCGCCATCGAAGCCGGTATCATCGATAAAAAAGGTTCCTGGCTCTCCATGGACGGAACCCAACTCGGCCAAGGCCGCGACTCCGCCGTACGCGCACTGAAAGAAGATCAGGAAATGTGCAAATTGGTGGTGGAACGCATTATGAAGGCCACGGAAGAAGCCAAAGACAAATAACTCCACCGGCGATGGCCACGGGATTTATGGGCCCCAATTCGAGGGCCTTCAATTTGGGGAGCAGGACCGACGAAGAATTTGCTTTCGAAGCACTGGACGGCCTGCCCTGATTCGATTTCTGGCGGGCGGACCCGATGCGTCAACCGATCGGACGCATTCCATTCTGCCCACGCGCCAGACTGGGATGCGTAAAATAGGCGCGGAGGTGAATCAGAACACGCGGGGCGGCCCCCGCGGGCTTCCTTCGCAAATTTCGGGCGTTGAATGCGGCCGTATTTAATGCCCCATAGCTCTCCGTTCCGGAGGGCCGATTTTAATCGGCACTGGTAAAATCCAGTTCCATCGTATAGTGTCTGAGAACACTCCCCGCCACAGGTTGGCGGAATTGAACTCTCTTTTGATTAACGTATAATTCCAGGGAAATATGACTGAAAAAAATAATGAAATACCGCCCACCATTCTTTCCTTTGTAAAGGATCTTCCCAATTTGTGTTCTCTGGCTGGACTCGCGTGCACGGTCTCCGCCATTTACTTCAGTATTCTGGGGATTTACTACGCCGCAATGATTGGAATGATCTGGGCCGTTGCATTTGATTGGGCGGATGGACTCGTGGCCCGAAAAATGAAAGGCAGAACAGGGAATGATCGAGCCTTTGGCGGGCAGCTGGATGTGGTCATCGACATTGTCAGCTATGGCGTGACTCCCGCCATTCTTTTCATGAGCTATGGGAAATTTGAGCCGATTTTTTTGGGGGGTGCTTTTTTACTGCTCGCGGCCAGTGCGATCCGGTTAAGTTATTTCAGCACGTTCGGTCTATCGGGCGATAAATATACGGGGCTGGCCCTCGACAATAATAGTTTAATTCTCGTCTTTGTTTTTCTCTTAGAAAGCGTTTTAAGTCCGGGCATATTTTCGATTGTTTTTTATGTTTCCGCATTGGGACTCGCCGCTTTAAATGTGTCGCAAATAAAAACACCAAAACTTTCTGGAAATCCAATCACCGTCTATATCCTTGCAATCTATACGCTTGCAATAACAGGATTTTACGGCTGGAAACTTTTACAAACAACCTCAATGTAAGCCGTTAAGATTCTTAACGGCAGGAGTGAAATTAACACAATGACTATATATACAGTAGGTACTTTTGATTTATTACATGTCGGGCATCTTGCTTTGTTAGAATACTGCAGCACCCTTGGGGATGTGGTCGCGGTGGGCGTTGCCTCCGATGAGGTGGTGCGATCGTACAAACCCAATGTACCCGTGATTCCTCTGGAGGAACGAATGGAAATGCTACGGGCCTTACGCTGTGTGGATATCGTGCGATCCTACCACGAACTTGAATATGTATCCGGTTGCGAAGAAGTGAAACCCGATATCTTTGTGATTGGGGAGGACTGGGGAAATCAACCGCATAATCTTGATGTGGAGACCTATTTACACGACCAAGGGAGTAAAATCCTTCAGGTGAGTTATAACCCCAAAACATCCTCAACCAAAATCAAACAAAACGTGATTGATCAGTCCCATCGCGGAAAATATATGAGCCAAGAACTCAAATCATAGGGATTCCCGGTTGGCATCGTCTGAGCAACGATTCCATGCCAACCGGCCCGATCAAATGATGTTTCATCAACCCTCCACTTTTCCTTATTAAGCGCCCATCGACTGCTGGAAGCAGGCTTCCAGGATCCGTGGTGAGCCACCTGATTTGGAGATTCGGACCGCAAGGAAAGAGATCCAAGATGCAACCATGGTGTTGAGGCCACCCCCTCTTCAAAAGGAGCAACTGTCCGCATGTTTTTGAGACCGAACAATCCACCCACCCCACCCATCGCATTCGCGTCCAATCTGTGCGGCATTGTGCTCATGGTCTCGACACTCGTGGGTTGCACCCCGGAGAAACAAGCGGTGGATTTCCCCACGTTCGATGGCGCGCGCGCTTTTGCTGAAGTGGAGGCGTTGGTTCAATTTTCTCCGCGCGATGCCGGGACTTCCGGAGGATGGAAGGCGGCCAAGCATATTTTCCAGCGCTTGGAAACGTTCGGCGTGGAAGCTGAGATGGACACGTTCACGGATGACACCCCGGACGGCCAGAAAACCATGATCAATGTGGTGGGTCGCATTCCGGGAAAGACGAAGGAGTGGATCATTTTGGGTTCACACTTCGACACCATGCCCGGCATTGAGAACTTTCAGGGGGCAAACGATTCGGGCTCCAGCACGGCGGTATTGTTGGAACTGGCCCGGATAATCAGCACGTCCAACCGGGTTCCAGACCTTGGAATCATCTTTGCGTTCTTCGATGGAGAGGAAGGCATTGCAGGCTATATCCCGGGGGATGGTCTGCACGGAAGCCGCCACATGGCCAAACAGTTGCTTGAGTCGGGCGACCACAAAAATATCCGAGCCATGATCCTGCTCGATATGGTGGGCGATAAAGATCTAAAAATTACGATCCCCCAGAACAGTTCACCTGATTTGGTCCAAGAAACCTTGACCGCCGCGCATGCCGTGGGCCACCGAGATCACTTCACCTTATCGCGGCTCATTATCACCGATGACCACGTCCCTTTTCTGGAGATTGGCATTCCGGCCATCGATTTAATTGATTTTAAATTCGGCTCCGCACCCGGCTTAAACGACCTCTGGCACACAGAAGCCGACAATCTAAGCAACATAAGCCATAAAAGTCTTAAGATCACGGGGGATGTCACCCTACAAATCTTAAAACAAATGGCGTATGAGTAACCCATGGACTACGTACATTAATTTTAAATAAATCGGGCTTGCAACCACGATTCAATCGATATATCGATATATATATATCTCTTTTACCAAAACCGGAGAGGACTATGGCCGAAGAACTGAAGCATTTGATCGAACAGATTCAAAAAGAAGGAGTCGACAAAGCCAATATCGAGGCAAATTCGATTATCGCCCAAGCAAAAGAAAAAGCCGCCAAACTGGTTGCTGAAGCGGAAAGTAAGGCACAAATAACCGTTAAAAAAGCCGAAGCGGAATCGGCCTCTTTTGCAGAACGCTCCGTTAAAACGCTGGAACAAGCGGCTCGCGACCTACTCATTACCGTGGGCCAGGGCTGCGAAAAAGTGGTTACCGAAGTGCTCGGCAAAGAAGTCGATCGCGCCCTTTCCGGCGATATGCTTGGCCAACTGATCTCCGCGGTGGTTACGAAAGGCGAAATCGGAGCGGAGGTGACGGTAAGCGCTGCCGATCAAGCAGAGCTGACGGCCCTCTGCGCTGCCGTGGCGAAGAAATCCGGAAAAACCATTGCACTCGATGCGGACTCCGAAATTCTGAGCGGCTTCAAAGTGGTCTTCGATGGCCAGAATGCCTCTCTCGACTACACCGGCGAAGCCGTGGCTGAAGCACTGGCCGCCTTCCTTCGTCCGGAACTCGCTAAAACCGTAAGCGGCATTGCCCGCGAACAGATTTCCAACTAACGGAAGAAACGATGGCCTACTATTCACTCGTAGCCAGTTTACCCAACCTTGAACTAGGTGATGAACCTCCGTTCACCACTCAGGACTATGTGGAGAACGCTTCACAATGGGTCACCGAGCGCGAAACGGAAACTCTTCGCAACGTTCTGCTCAACGAGCCGGACCTTGCGCCTTGCTCGCTGAGTAAATCCATTTCTGATCTGGAATCGCAGATCCGGAATGCCATGGCTCGGGAACGTGGCCAGAAGCTCGGTGTGGACTTTAAAGAATACCTGCAGCCGCACGAGGGGTTTATTGGCGAGATCGAAGCCTTTGTGAAAGATGCTTTTGCTCAGAACGATCCGGTGGAGCTCGAACGGCAACTCGATCGCGGCCGATGGAACCTGGCCGAAGAGCTGGTTGGGCAGAATCCCTTTGGGTTTGAAAAAATTCTGGCCTATGGCATCCAACTGAAGATTGTTGAACGCTGGAATCGTATGGATGCCAGCGTGGGCAAAGAAAAAATTGAAGCCGTCATCGCGGCAAATACAGAGAAAGAAGAGACCACGGACGCTTAAGCGACACGTGGTCATTGCTTTTATAGGGATAGAGGAAAGAGACTATGAGCGAAAACATCGGTAAAATTATCGGGGTGAACGGCAACCTGCTGAAGGTTGAATTCAATCAACCCGTGATCCAGAACGAAGTGGCCTACGCCTGCGTTGGCGACGGAGATCTTAAATTAAAATCGGAAGTCATTCGTATCCGCGGGAACCATGCAGAGCTTCAAGTGTTTGAAAATACGGTGGGTTTAAAAATCGGCGATCCCGTCGAGTTCACTGGCCAATTGCTTTCGGTGGAACTGGGACCGGGTCTGTTGACCCAAGTTTTTGATGGCCTGCAAAATCCGTTGCCTCGCCTGGCCGAAGAATGTGGATTTTTTCTACAGCGGGGTAAATACCTCGATCCCCTTCCCCGCGACGCCAAGTGGTCCTACACGCCAAAATTAAACGTGGGCGACGTGGTCATTGCTGGCGACACCATCGGCACCGTTCCGGAAGGCATGTTTGAACATCGAATCATGGCCCCCTTCAATCTGCATGGCAAATGGACGGTTGAGAAACTAACCCCTGCGGGCGAATACACCGTTGAAGAAGTCATTGCCGTGCTGAAAGATGAAAAAGGCACCACACGCGAATGCCAAATCATGCAGGTCTGGCCAGTTAAAATGCCCATCAAATGCTACGCCGAGCGTCTCCGCCCAACGGAATCCATGGCCTCCGGCATGCGCACCATCGATACCTTCTTCCCGGTCGCGAAAGGTGGAACCTTCTGTGTTCCAGGTCCATTCGGCGCGGGCAAAACCGTTCTTCAGCAGATTATGTCTCGTCATGCGGAAGTGGACATCGTCATCATCGCAGCCTGCGGCGAACGAGCCGGTGAGGTGGTGGAAACACTCCGCGAGTTCCCCGAGCTGATCGACCCACGTACGGGAAAATCGCTGATGGAACGGACCCTGATTATTTGTAACACCTCCTCCATGCCGGTTGCGGCCCGAGAAGCATCGGTGTACACGGGAGTAACCTTGGCCGAGTATTATCGCCAGATGGGCCTCGATGTCCTGCTCCTGGCCGACTCCACCTCTCGTTGGGCCCAGGCACTGCGCGAAATGTCTGGTCGTCTAGAAGAAATCCCAGGGGAAGAAGCCTTCCCGGCCTACCTTGAGTCTGTAATCGCCTCGTTCTACGAACGCGGCGGCGTGGTGAAACTGAACAACGGCGAAACCGGATCGGTGACCATCGGCGGAACAGTTTCTCCGGCTGGCGGCAACTTTGAAGAGCCCGTCACCCAAGCCACCCTTAAAGTGGTGGGCGCGTTCCACGGTCTTTCCCGCGCTCGTTCGGATGCCCGGCGTTATCCGGCGATTGACCCGCTTGATTCCTGGAGCAAATATCCTTCGGTGGTCGACCCCGAAAAAGTGGCCAAAGCGCGGAAGATGCTGCGCGATGGTTCCGAAGTGGGACAGATGATGAAAGTGGTGGGTGAAGAAGGCACCTCGATCGACGACTTCATTCGATACATGAAATCGGAATACATCGATGCGACCTATCTTCAGCAGAACGCCTTTGTTGAAACCGATGCTGCCAACTCGGTGGAGCGCCAGAAATATGTATTCGACCGCCTATTGAAGCTGGTGGAATTGAAGATGAAATTTGAAGACAAGGGAAAGGCCCGCTCGTTCTTCCAACAGCTCACGCAGACCGGCCGTGACTGGAACAACAGTGAATTCCAGTCGGATGAGTTTAACCAGATTGAAGAGAAAATCACTAACGTGCTCGCGGAGGTTTCTGACCATGCAGAATAAAGTTTATCACCGGATCGAACAGATCACAGGAAATGTGATCGTTGTAAAAGCCAAGGACGTCATCTCCGGCGAACTGGCCCAAGTTGACTCTGCCGCAGGCGTTTCGCTGGCCCAGGTTATTCGGCTCGAAAACGACAATGTATTCCTGCAGGTCTTTGCGGGTGGACGAGGCATTGGAACCGATGCCCAGGTTAAATTCTTGGGACGTACCATGCAGATTCCGTTCTCCGAAAATCTGCTCGGCCGCATTTTCACCGGATCCGGCAAGCCGCGTGACAATGGCCCGGAAATTGAAGAAAACTTGATCGACATCGGCGGACCGTCCGTCAACCCAGCCAAGCGTATTATTCCGCGGAATATGGTTCGAACAGGCATCCCAATGATTGACGTATTCAACACCCTCGTTGAATCGCAGAAGTTGCCGATTTTCTCGGTGGCCGGGGAGCCCTATAACGAGTTGCTCGCACAGATTGCTCTGCAAGCCGAAGTGGACATCATTATTCTCGGCGGCATGGGACTCAAACACGATGATTATCTCTTCTTCCGCGATATGCTGGATGAAAGCGGCGCTCTTTCCCGCACCGTGATGTTCATTCACACCGCATCCGACCCGACGGTGGAGTGTCTGCTCGTTCCGGATGTTTCGCTGGCGGTGGCGGAAAAGTATGCGCAGGATAATAAGCGGGTCCTCGTGTTGCTAACCGATATGACCAACTTTGCCGACTCTCTGAAGGAAGTGGCAATTACCATGGAGCAGATTCCTTCCAACCGTGGGTATCCCGGCGACCTCTATTCGCAGCTGGCGGCGCGTTATGAAAAAGCCGTTGACTTTGAAGGCAGTGGATCGATCACCCTGCTGGCAGTAACCACCATGCCCGGCGACGATGTGACGCATCCGGTTCCGGACAACACCGGATACATTACCGAAGGCCAGTTCTATCTAAAAAATGGACGCATCGAGCCGTTCGGTTCTCTCTCCCGCCTAAAACAGCAGGTGAACGATCGCACGCGGGAAGATCATCGAGTGATCATGGACACCATGATTCAGCTCTATGCAAACTTCAAAGAAACCCTGGAAAAACAATCCATGGGCTTCCGGATGTCCGACTGGGACAGCAAGCTGCTCAAATATGGGGAGCAATTCGAAGAAAGTATGATGGATATTTCGGTGAATATCCCGCTTGAAGAAGCGCTTGATAATGGTTGGAAGATTCTGGCCGACTGTTTTGAGCCTGCAGAAACGGGGATTCAGACCAAATACACCGATAAGTTCTGGCCAAAAGCATAAGGGTAACGGACTCGTAAAATGGCGAAAATAAAACTAACCAAAAACGAGCTCAAGACGCAGCGGGATTCGCTTAAGCGATTCCAGCGCTATCTGCCGACGCTCCACCTTAAGAAGCAACAGCTTCAGATGGAGGTGCGCCGCCTTGACCAGGAAATTCTGGTTAAACGCGATGAAGAGCAGGAAGCCCGCGCCAAACTCAGCTCATGGATTCAGCTCTACTCCGAGCCGATTGATCTCGGCCCCTATGCCGAGCTGGAAACACTGAAGACTTCGCACGGCAATATTGCCGGTGTAAACATCCCCATTCTGGATGATCTCGTGTTCAAAGAAGTGGCACTAAACCTCTTTGAAACCGATGCGTGGACGGATGAAGGAATCAGCACACTCAAACAGCTGACCCGCCTGCGGGTTGAACGCCAAATTCTCGAAGAGCAGCAGCGTCTGCTCGGCGATGAACTTCGCACCACCACCCAGCGCGTGAATCTTTTTGAAAAAGTGAAAATTCCGGAAGCCAAGGAAAATATCCGGGTGATCCGAATCTTTATGGGCGACCAACAAACTGCGGCCGTTGCCCGCTCCAAAATTGCCAAAGGAAAAAGCGCATGATCGTTAAAATGAAAAAATTGACGCTTCTGTGTACCCCGGCACAACAGGAGCAGACGTTAGATAAGCTACAGGAACTGGAGGTTGTTCACATTAAACATGTGCAAGCCCCGCAGAGTTCCGCGCTAGAAGAGGCCCGCAATCACTTGCAATACGTTCAGCGTGCACAGGACGCCCTGACGGCCCGTCCAGATGCCGACCCCACCGACCAGGATCCCGATCAACTGGTCGACCGTGTCTTGAAATTGTTGCAGAAGGAGAAGGAACTCAAGGACCAGCTCCAGCTCTTGGAACACGAGCAGGAACGCATTGCGCCCTTCGGGAACTTTGATCCACTCGCGTTGATTAAACTTAATCAAAGCAGTGTCTTCGCCAAGCTCTATGAACTTCCGATTAAAGAAACGCCTGAAATTCCAGATGGGGTTTCCATTTCGGAAATTAGTCGGAATAAAACCACCCGCTTTATTCTGGCGGTAGCCCGCGAAACATTCACCCTTTCTGCCCATGAAGTGCGTATCCCTGATCAGTCGCAGGCCGAAATGCTTCGCCAGATCAAGGAAGTCCAACAGTCGATCGAGTGCACAGAAACGGAATTCAAGAACGCAGCGGGCGACAAAAAACGGTTGAATGAAATTTCTGAAAAAGCCGCCGATGTCGTCCAATATCAGGAAGTTCAGGGAGGCATGGGTGCAGACGCATCCATTGTATACCTGAAAGGCTTCTACCCGGCGGAAAGTGAAGGCGACATCGAAACGGCCGCACAGGAGTTTGGATGGGGCTATCAGTTCGACGACGTCTCGGAAGCGGATGAACCCCCAACGCTGTTGCGGAATCCCAAGTGGGTTTCTCCCGTGAAAGCCGTGCTCGATATAATCGGCGTGGTGCCGGGATATAAGGAACTCGACGTAAGTGCCCTGTTCCTGATTTTCCTCAGCATCTTCTTTGCCTTCATCATTGGTGATGCCGGATATGGGCTGCTGTTCATTGGACTGACCCTATTTGGCAAATTGAAGACCAAAGGAAATGCAGGAGCACAGCCCGGCTTGAATCTACTCATGATCATGAGTGTGTTCTGCTTAATCTTCGGAGCACTGACCGGAAATTATTTCGGGATCGTATTGGATTCACTTCCTCCGATATTGCAGGCGCTCAGTAATGATTATATGACGGGCAAGATGGCTGACGGAAGCTGGAACTCCGATCTGGCCGCCAAAAACATCATGTTCATCTGCTTCTCGATCGGCACCCTTCATATTTCCATTGCGCATGTTTGGAATCTGATTCGCAAGATCAATTCCTTTGCCTGCTTGAAGGATCTCGGCTGGCTCTGTTGCACCTGGATGCTCTTTAGCGTGGTGCTGAACATGGTCTTGAATATTGTACTTCCAACGTGGGTAACGGCCATACAGCTTCCCTTGCTTGGAACGGGAATCGTTTTGATTATTTTGAGTTTAGTGATTACAAAGTCCTATTTCGGACTGGTGACCCTGGCACTCGATGTGATCAATAACTTCGTGGATATCATTTCCTATGTGCGTTTGTATGCGGTTGGCGCGGCCTCACTGGCCATTGCTCAAGCATTCAACGGAATGGCCTTCCCCGAAGGAGAAGCCATCACGTTCAGCATTGGAGGAGCGCTGATCCTGTTTGCAGGTCATGCGTTGAATATTATTCTCGGAGCCATGGGCGTAATGGTTCATGGAATCCGTCTGAATACCCTCGAATTTTCCAGTCATGCTGGTGTTGAATGGGCCGGTCTGCACTTCAAACCATTTAGAAAAAATAACGAAAACCTTTAACCAATAGAATTCATCAACCGGAGGAAAATATAATGTTAGATTTAGCACCTGAACTTGCACCCGCCATGATTAAGCTCGGCGGAGCCGCAGCGCTCGCATTCGCAGCAATCGGATCCGCACTGGGTACCGGAATTGCCGGTATGGCCGGAATCGGCGCCTGGAAAAAATGCTACCTTCAGGGAAAGCCTGCTCCATTCATTCTGCTCGTATTCATTGGCGCACCGTTGTCGCAAACCATTTATGGACTGCTACTCCTGTTGTCCTTCAATAAAATGGCCCTTGCAGATACCGCCCCCGTCATGTGGCCGGCCATTCTCGGCTCGGGTATCATCGCGGGTATTGCCATGGGAATGTCGGCTTGGTTCCAGGGAAAAGCCGGTGCAGCCGGTTCGGATGCCATGGCGGAAACTGGACAAGGGTTTGGTAACTATCTGACCACACTCGGCATCGTGGAAACGGTGGCCCTTTTCGTGATGATCTTCATCCAGATGGCCCTCAAGTAAGCCTTTAAACGCCTACTTCCCCGATGAAATGCTTCGGAGCAATCCGGAGCGTTTTTTTTGCGCAGGAAGCACCACCGGTTCGATCACGGGTGTGATGTTCGAAAGAGATAGATCGCCAGCCGATACCAAGCAATTGCACAAGGAATCTACTTTTTTCCTCGCCCGAACTACCCGCAGAGAGCGTCGCGATCCGTTAGTGCAGCGCCGCTTTAAGATGATCGAGAACTTCATCCGGAATGCGCAACTGACCGAATCCGCACCCCAGCCGAAGATCGGGGGTATTTTTACCGTGGTAATCGGTTCCGCCCGTACAAACTAAGCCCATTTCATCGGCCCAGCTCTTAAAGAGTTTGATATTTTCAGGATGGTGCTCCGCATAATACGTCTCAATACCGCCCAGCCCCAATGTGGCCAATCCTTTAACCACTCCCTTTAACTGATCTTCCGGCAAATAGATCGTCGCCGGATGAGCCAGCACGGAAATCCCCCCCGCGTCGGAGATCAATTCGATGCATTCTTTTGCCGTATAACGATAGCGCTCGGCATAGGCCGGGCGGCCCTTCGCCAGCAGCAGGTTAAAGGCTGATTTTTTATTTTTGACCATTTTCTTCTTCACCAGCGCTTGGGCAAAATGAGGTCGGCCGACCACATCAACCCCAGCCTCTCGTTCAATATCGCTCCATAACAGGCGATAACCGAGCTTATTGAGTTTCTTCAGAATTTCCTGATTCCGCTCCTCGCGCCCCTCCTGCACCTTGGCAATTTTTTCCAATAGCTGTTCGCAGGTATGATCAATAAAATAGCCTAGAATATGCATGGTTCCGCGGGCGCATTCCGCACTGAGTTCAATGCCCGGCACGGTTTCCACAAAAGAATCGGCCGCGGCTTTAAGCAAGGGAGCCACTCCGCCCACCGTGTCATGATCCGTAAGCGCAATTGCTTTTAAATTGCGCTTTTCAGCCATTTTAACCAGCTCTTCCGGCGTGTTGGTGCCGTCTGAGTAAATAGAATGCATATGCAAATCAATCATCAAAATTCCTTATTACGATTCAGTATACGGAGCGAGCCCCAACTCGCAAACTTGTATTGCCTAAATCACGAACTTCACCCCACGGATTCAGTCTTATCAGGGAGGGAAATGGTATATTAGATCGGTTTGGGTTGCGCCCGTTCAGCGGTCTTCGTAAGGTGCCCTTCATTTTAAGAACCTATAACCCGTATGGAGAATGAATTATGACCCCAGCTGCTGTTAAAATTGAACTTCCTGGCATTAAAAAATTCAAGTCCGGTAAGGTCCGCGAAGTATACGACCTTGGCGACCAGTATCTCTTTGTTGCATCGGACCGCATTTCGGCCTTCGATGTCATTCTTCCGAATGGAATTCCGAATAAAGGTCAGGTATTGAACATGATCTCTAAATTCTGGTTCGACCGCACGGGAGATGTGGTTAAAAACCACATGATTTCGACCGATGTGGAAGATTTTCCGCCCGAACTTCAGGAGCACAAAGAACTGCTAAAAGGCCGCTCCATGCTGGTTAAAAAAGCAGAGTTATGCCCGGTTGAGTGCATTGTGCGGGGCTACTTGATTGGCTCCGGATGGAAGGAATATCAGAAATCCGGCACCATCGGTGGTATGCCACTGCGCCCCGGCTATGAAATGGCCGGGAAACTGGATGAGCCGATTTTCACGCCGTCCACCAAGCCCGAAGAAGGCCACGACGAAAATATCTCGTTCGACCAGATGAAAGAAATTGTGGGAGAAGAACTGGGAAATAAGCTGAAAGATATCAGCCTAAAACTCTACAAAACGGCCGCCGACTATGCGCTGACCAAGGGCATCATCATTGCCGACACTAAATTTGAGTTTGGTATGATTGGCGATGAGCTGACCCTGATCGACGAAGTGCTAACGCCCGACAGCTCACGCTTTTGGCCGGCCGAAACCTACAAGCCAGGTTCCTCGCCCTTCTCGTTCGACAAGCAGTTTGTTCGCGACTATCTCGAAACCCTCGATTGGGACAAAACGTATCCTGGCCCCATCGTTCCGGAGGAGATTCTGATGCAGAGCCGCGATAAATATCTTGAAGCCTACAAGCTCCTAACGGGCGAAGAACTCTTGGGTTAATGGGGGGTTCAGATTACTGAACGACGGGCTTTATCCTCCGTTGTTCAGCCATCCATTTTTCCATGAATGCATTCTTAGAGCGCTTTCTCGACTACATCTCGCTGGAACGCGGGTTGAGCATCAACACGCGCAAAGCGTATGCTGACGACCTCCGCCAATTCCTCGCCTTTCTCGACCAGAAAAGGATTACTTCTTTAGATATCGTCTCGCGCAAGCATGTGCTCGATCACCTAATGGCGATGAAGGCGAAGGGCTTGTCGACCAACTCGATCTCCCGCCATCTGGTCTCAATCAAAGTGTTTTTCCGTTATCTCCAGCAGGAAGGTTTGCTGGAAAAAAATATAACGGACACCATGGATTCTCCCAAACTCTGGAAGATTCTACCCGACATTCTATCCGAAAAAGAAGTTGCCCTCCTGCTGGAAGCTCCGAATCTGCGAAAACCGCTTGGCGTTCGAGACCGCGCCATTATTGAAATGTTCTATGCCTCCGGGCTCCGCGTTTCCGAGCTGGCGGGGTTGAAACTCTCTAACCTGCATATTGACGACGGCTATATTCGGGTCATTGGAAAAGGCCGTAAAGAACGGGTCATCCCTGTGGCCAAAAACTCGGCAGACCTGCTCATTCGCTATTTGGAAGAGGTCCGCCCCTTGCTCTGCGACACCCCTCAGCTTCAAAATGTTTTTGTTTCGAAACGCGAAACCGCCCTTTGTCGCCAGCGCCTTTGGCAAATCATTAAAAAATATACAAAAGAGGCGGGGATCATGAAAAATGTAACCCCGCATACCTTACGCCACTCCTTTGCCAGTCACTTGCTGCAAAACGGCGCTCCACTCCGAGTTATTCAGGAATTGCTGGGCCACGCCGACATCGCCACCACCCAAATCTATACCCACGTCGATCCAAACCGCCTAAAGTCGATTCATCAACAGTTTCACCCTCGGGCGTAAAGCCCGACGAACGGAAGATGCGAACGAATGGGATTCGTGCAGAGCCCACCGCATAAATCTCCCACAATCCACGATTCCAACCTTCCAATCTTTCATTCTTCCATTATTCTTTTCGATAGGTGGAAATAAATTTACGGTTCGTCCGTTTAATATAGGTTGCTATGGCACATTTCAAATACATAGGTCGCTCCAAAGATGGCGAAAGAGTTGACGGCGTGGTTGAATCGAACGATCGCGCCGGCGCGGTGCGCATTATTGAATCGATGGGATATATTCTGGTTTCAGTAACCGAGACCACCAAGACCCACCTTCAGGATGCGGGCCAGAAAAAGCGCTTCAAATTTGAGCTTGGCTTTCAGCGCAAATCCAAAATGAAATTGCAGGACCTCCTGCTATTTTCCCGCGAGCTATCCGACCTCGTTGCCTCGGGCATGACCATCGGCCGGGCTCTACACACCTTGGCGGCTCGAAAAGATGAAACCGCGGTGGGGCGTATCGTTCAAACGCTGCGCGATGAAATCATTCAGGGCACCTCCTTTTCCGATGCATTGGAACTTTTTCCAGAAACCTTTTCTGCGCTCTTCGTGAATCTGGTCCGGGCCGGCGAAGCATCGGGCAACCTCCCCGGCGCTCTGGAAAACATTTGTGTTCATTACGAACGTGTGCACGAAGCCAAAGGCAAAGTCATCGGCGCTCTAATGTATCCAATGATCGTTGTCGTGGTTGGCCTAGGTGCCGTAATTTTCCTGATGGCGGTCATTGTGCCCCAGTTTGCCCTCACCTTTGAAGAGATGGGCGCAGAACTCCCCGCTCCCACCCTGGCTTTAATGGCCATTAGTCATTTTGTAACCCGATATGGAATCGTGGTTGCGGCGTTGCTCTTTGCCGCATTTATTGGATTTAAAAAATGGACGGCGCAAGGAAAGGGTCAAGAAATCTGGCATCGGACCCAGCTGAAAATTCCGATTATGGGCGGTATTATCACCAATAATGCCTACGCCCATTTTTCCAGAACCTTCGGCACGCTGTTGCAGAATGGAGTTTCCGTTCTTCCAGCCCTTGGAATTGTACAGAAGACCATCGACAATGTGATCATCTCCGGCGAGATCGGAAAAGCACGCGATCGCGTAACCGATGGGGCAAGCATTTCAAAGCCTTTAGCGCAGGGTAAGATTTTTCCCCGGTTGCTGATTGATATGCTCGCCGTTGGCGAAGAAACAGGCGATATGGCAGGCACCCTGACCCACATTACTCGCCGCTATGATGCCGAACTCGACCGCATGGTGCAAACGTGCACCACGGTGTTAGAGCCCTTATTACTCGTGCTCGTTGCCTTTCTTGTTGGAGCCATCGCGGTGAGCTTGTTGCTACCGGTTCTGACACTCACCGATAATTTACATATGTAATCCAACGCAAGGAGAGATCCCATGAACACCCATAAACAAACGCCCTTAATGAACCGCCGGAAAGCCGGTTTCACCCTGATTGAAATCCTACTCGTCGTAGTTATTATCGGCATCTTGGCTGGCATTGGCATTCCTGCATTGAGCGGAAAATCCGAAAAAGCCAAAATTGCGCAAGCCATGGGAAACATCAACACGCTGTCTATGGGCGTTCGTGAATACGAAATTATGAATGGGGACTACCCGTCGAGCCTGGATGGATTGCTCGACGAATCTAAAGGCGGACCCTACCTTGAAAAAAAATCAGTTCCCACCGACCCGTGGGGCAAGCCCTTCGTCTATGCGGCTCCGGGCTCACACAACACCCACACCTTCGACCTTTCCTGCACCTCACAAAAAGGAATTCTTGTCAATAACTGGGAATAAAACGCACCTCCAATGTTTGGAAACCCATCAACACAAAGCGGCCCGTCGAATCCGAAACGGCGGGCCGGATTTACCTTAATCGAAATCATTCTGGTTACCGTGGTCATCACGATCATTACCGGGATCGCACTCCCCTATTTTTCCGGGTCCTATAAAGGAAACAAACTGCGCCTCTCAGCCCGGACCATCGCTCGGATGTCTCGCTATGCCCGCGGGATGTCGATTATGCGCGAAGAGCAGATGACCGTGGTGCTGAATCATGAAACCATGGAAATCTGGTTGGGAGGATTCATTACAGCCCAGACCAATTCCGCCGACGGGGAACTGGACCAAGATATTTTAAAACGCTTGGGCTATATTGATGGAGAAAGCGATACCAGCAACGATGCGGGCATCGAAAAAGAGCATCATAAATTTCTACCAAACGATCTCTCTGTAACCTTTTTTGAGAAAGAATGGACCGAAGAAGATGAACGGTATGACGATCTATATATGATTCGCTTCTTTCCCAATGGCCAGAGCGACTGGTTTGAACTGGAACTGGAAGACAACCGCGGCGTCAGCATACGGATGGAAAATGATCCAATCTCGGGGAAAATAACATCAGAATTCTTACAATAGATCAGACTTCAACCCGTTTAATAACCCGCTGAAGACAAGTTACGCAATACGGATTGGAATATGGATAATACGGACATTGAATGCATTAATGCCTATCTGGGCGGGGACTCCAATGCGTTGGAACCGATGGTGGAAAAGTATAAACGACCGCTATACTCCTTTATTCTTAAAATGACTGAGGGTCGCGAAGACTCTGACGAGATTTTTCAGGAGACGTGGTTCCGCGCCCTGAAAAATATTCATAAGTTTCGCCATAAAAACTTTCTAAACTGGTTGTTCCGAATTGCCCACAATCTGGTCATCGACCGATCCCGGCGGAACAAAAAGAATATTTCAATGCAAACCGTCATCGGCGGAGGTGACGAGAACGGAAGCGCAACGCTGGAAGACCGCCTGGCCGCGCCGGGAATAACTCCCGCAGAAGAAACCGGAGGAACCCTGCTCGGCAAACAGATCGATGAAGCCGTTAAAACGCTCTCTCCAGACCAGAAAGAAGTCTTCCTGCTTCGAATGTATGCAAATGTATCATTCAAGGAAATTGCGAAGCTCCAGAAGTGCTCGATCAATACTTGTTTAGCTCGTATGCAATATGCATTGGGTAAGCTGCGTTCTATTTTGAAGGAAGAATACGAAGAGTTACAGGAGGCAATATCATGAAATGTCACGAGGCCGAAAAATGGATCCTTTTACAGGGTTCCGACGAAATTACGCCCCAATACGAGCGTCCACTGGCTGCGCACCTACACGACTGCGAACCCTGCCGAAAATTTATGTTTTCTATGATTGAAGTGGAGCATGCCTTTCAAGCCACGGAAGAACCTTCCGCCACGACCGTTCAAAACGTACTGCGCGAAGCGCGCCTAAATGCGCCCCAAAAGAACCGGGCCACAATCTGGCTTTTTAAACCCGCATTCACAGCCGCCGCCGCTTTGTTGATTGGGGTCGGCCTCTTTTTCAGCGTTTATTCTCCAGATAAAGTTGGAATGGAACTGGTGGTGAACGAAACCCAATTGCTAACGTCTGAGGAGCAGGTGGCCCTCGTCATGTATAATAGTCTATCGGACGACGATCTGGCCTTTAACTTTCTCATGACCTACGAGGACAACTACGCCTCGCTGTAAGAGCAAACGCCGCGTTATCTCTAGGCACGAAGAACTCCACGTATCTGTAGAGTGAACTTCGTGCCTTTTTATTTTCCAAAAAAGGCAGTGCCCAGTGGGTCGCAGATACGAGCGTGGAGTGTGACGGCGTAGATGCGGCGAAATCGACAACCCGAAGGGGAGAAATAAAGAAAACAAAATTCCCCCATGGGTTAAAATGAAAATCAGACGCAAGCGCTGCGTTTCGTGGTCAAATTCCCTTTTTTAATTTCTACTGCTTTTTATCGGATGATTCAAACCTGCTCTTCAGTGCTTCCAACGAATTGATCGGTTGCTCGCACGCAAAGTTACGGCAGATATAAACCGTCGTTTTTTCATCCACTGGATGCTGATCTGTGGTGAACGGTGCAAGCTCGGCCAATTCCCTGGCGTTTTCTGCATTCTTAAAGAGCACGACTTTACCGGGCGCATAAACGGAGTGGATATACTTCAGCATAGCCACCGTTTCCGGATTCTCTTTTTCGCCGACCACCACAAATTCAACCGTTTCGCCCGTTGCAAACTGAAGCGCAATCAGAGCCTGCGAAAAATTAGAAGGCGAGCGGTTGATCATGCCACTAAATGCTTTACCGGTTTCAACGGCCTGACGTTCCAATTCCGGATTGCCGGTCAGTCGTGCCAATCGGAGTAGGTTATACATGTGCATGGAATTCCCAGACGGAATGGCCCCATCGTAAAGTTCCTTCGGCCGGACAATCAACTCTTCGGCCTCCTCGGCAGTCATAAAATATCCGCCGCGATTTTCATCGAGGAACGACGCCGTCAAAATCTCATTATAGCGAAGAGCCGTTTTCAAATAATTAAAATCCAGCGTGCTTTCATAAAGCTCCAGCAAACCGAAAATCATAAAGGCATAATCCTCAAGTTGCCCCAATACCGCAGTATGATCTTCTCGCCAACGGTGCCAAAGCGTTCCGCTTTCCTGCCGCATTTCCGACTCCACAAACTGGTTCGCCTTCGCGGCAGCATCGATATATTTCTGTTCCCCAAATGCACGCCCTGCTTTTGCGAAGGCCGCAATCATCAGCCCATTCCAATCGGCTAGCACTTTAGTATCCTTTAACGGATGAATGCGTTTCTCTCGCACATCAAATAATTTTTTCCGAGAGTTGAACATCCGCTTCGCCTCGGCATCGGTCAAAATCGCAGCGAGATGCGGAATATTATTTGAATTCATCTGTCCGTTGGATTCATCCCTAAAATTCCCCTTTTCCTTTATATTCCAGACCTTGGAAATGAAGGCATATTCATCGCCGAGTACATCCTTCAACTCGGTGGCATTCCAAATGTAGAATAAGCCTTCCTCGCCCTCGGAATCGGCATCCTCCGCAGAATAGAACCCTCCGCCGGGCGTGGTCATATCGCGCAGGACATATTCTAGGATCTCTTTCGTCACCTGTTCATAGAACGGTTTTTTCGTCCGTTCGTAGGCCTCCGTGTAGGCCATCGCTAGCAAGGCTTGATCGTACAGCATTTTTTCGAAGTGGGGTAATAGCCAGTCTTTATCTGTGGAATAGCGATGAAAACCAAAGCCAACTTGATCGAAAATCCCGCCCTTTCGCATCTCTTCCAGCGTGTGCTCCGCGGCTTTAATTCCCTCCTCGTTCTCCTGACGCAACAGGAAAACCAAACGATGGGGGGTTGGGAACTTGGGGTGCTGACCAAAACCGCCTTGGCGCGGATCGTATTGGCTGATCAACTCTTGATATCCTTTTTCCAATAAATTGGGGTTCATCTCCTCTCCAGACCCACTTGCATTCTGTTTCGCCAGCACATCCGTAATCTGGTTGGAGGATTCCGTGATTTGATCCCGCTGATTTTTCCAGGCCTTGGAAATGCGGGGAATCAGTTGCCGCATACCCATGCGACCATAGCGTTGATCCGGCGGAATATACGTGGCCGCATGAAATGGCTTTTTTTCGGGAGTCATGACGATGGTCAGCGGCCAGCCGCCCTGCCCAATCATCATTTGAGCAACTGTCATATAAATAGCATCAATGTCCGGTCGCTCCTCGCGGTCCACCTTAATGCAGATAAAGGCCTCATTCATCAGCGCAGCAATCTCTTCATTCTCAAACGATTCATGTTCCATCACATGACACCAGTGGCAGGTTGCATAGCCAATCGATAAGAAAATAGGCTTATCCTGTTTTTTTGCCGCCTCAAATGCTTCATCCCCCCACGCATACCAATCCACTGGGTTATGGGCATGTTGCAACAAATAGGGACTTTTTTCGTGTGCGAGGCGGTTGGTAAAAGAATGCATTTCCGTTTCCTTCAGGGGTTCAGCAAGGCTATTGAGCGCAGCAAAAATCGCAAACATTTTGCATATATTTTTCATAGCCAAAAAATATAGTACTGTTTAGGTTTTATAACGAGCACATTTAGCGAACGTAGGCTTGTTCTTCCCCTTTCAATACCCATCCACTCAACCAAAAAACTGTAGGGATTCAATGGAATTAAAAATGCGACCGTGGAGGCCAGACCGCATAGAGCCCGATTCCGAGGGGCTCAACCCTTGCACCCCGTCTTTTAAAAAATTGGAGACCCGCCCTCGCCAAAGCCACAAAAAACAAGCGATCGTTCCCCACATATCCTTCATTTTAGCGCAAGAAACCCTTGCGTAAGCCCCAGCCTACCCGTATATTCCGCCGCTTAATTAACCGGATGTTCCGGTTAGAAGCGAAGACCACCTGCTACCTCGGGTGTGTCAAAGCGGATTGTTTAAATCGAATAAACTATAAGGAGAGGTAAAATGGCTGATACATTCACCAAGACGATTTCTGTTGCAGACCTACTAGACGCTGGCTTGCATTTTGGACACCAAACCAAACGTTGGAACCCAAAAATGAAGCGCTACATTCATGGCGCGAAAAACGGGATCTACATTATTGACCTGAACAAAACCCTTTCGCAGCTTCAGCTGGCACAAACCTTCCTGAACGACGTTGTTATGCGTGGCGAAAAAATCCTATTCGTAGGTACCAAAAAACAGGCTCGCGAAATCTTGCAGGAAACCGCAGAAAACACCAACCAGCCCTACGTGATTCATCGCTGGCTCGGCGGCATGCTGACCAACAACAAAACGATCCGCTCTTCAGTTTCCCGTATGCGTGAACTGCAGAAAATGGAAAATGATGGCTCCATGGACAAAAAGCCAAAGAAAGAAGTTTCTGTTCTACGTCGTGAGCTGACCAAACTGACCCGCAACTTGGGCGGCGTTGCCAGCATGGAAAAGAAACCCGGCGCCCTGTTTGTGGTTGACCTCAAACGTGAGCACCTTGCACTGGCCGAAGCCAAACGTCTGAACATTCCAGTGGTTGCACTGGTGGATACCAATGCAGATCCTGATCTTGTTGATTACCCAATTCCTGGCAACGACGACTCCCTCCGTTCGGTGGGCCTGATTACTGAAGTACTCGGCGAAACCATCAAAGCCGCAGACACCGAATACACGGCCAAAGCGAAAGCCGAGCGCGAAAAGCGCGAAGCTGCTGAAGCGATCGAACGCGAAAAAGCAAAAGCCGCTCGGGAAGTTCGCCAGAAGAAAGAAGCGGAAGACAAGAAGAAGCGCGAAGAAGTGCTGAAGAAAATTAAAGAGCAGAAGAAAAAAGCGGACGAAGCAAAGAAAGCTGAAAAAGCCGCGACCAAAGCCGACGAGAAAAAAGCGGATGAAACAAAAGAAGCCGCTCCAGCAGAAAAGCCTGCCCAAGAAGATGCTCCCGTAGCTAAAGAAGCACCGGCTGCCAAGGAAGAAAAGGCACCCGCTAAAGAAGCAAAAAAAGAAGTGGCTCCGGTCACTGAAAAAGTGAAAGAAGAAGCGGCTCCCGTTGCTGAAGAAACTGAAACCAAAAAAGAAGACTAATTTCAGGAGATTTTTAGAATGGCAATTACGACAAGTATGATTAAAGAATTGCGAGATGCGACCGGCCTCGGCATTGCAGATTGCAAAAACGCATTGCAAGCCAGCGATGGCGATTTCGATGCGGCAATCAAAACCCTTCGTGAAAAAGGCGCGGCCGTTGCGGCCAAGCGTGCTTCTAAGGAAGCAAAAGAAGGCATGGTTACCGCCCTCGTTACTGACGACGCCCAGAGCGCCGCAATGATTGAAATAAACTGCGAAACCGACTTCGTTACCCGTAACGAAGATTTTCAGAATTTCGTTAAGGACCTTCGTGACGAAGCACTGAACTTTGAGTCTGATGCGATGAGCGCAGGCGTTGCAGATAAAATCGAAGAAAAGATCGGTTCTATCGGAGAAAAACTGCAGTTGCGGCGCAATGTTAAATGGACCGTAGAAGGAACCGGGTCCATTACATCCTACATCCACATGGGCGGCAAAGTTGGCGTTCTCATTGAGCTTGGCTGTGAAAAAGCGGAAACCCTCACGAACCCCGTTTATTTGGAACTCGCTAAAGATCTGACGCTGCACGTTGCCGCGGCTGCTCCGGAATTCTTGAGCCGGGACGACGTTCCTGCTGATAAGATTGACGAGGAACAGGGCATCATGCGCACGCAGATGAAAACGGAAGATGAAGAGCGCGGAAAATCTCGTCCCGACGAAATGATCAAAAAAATCCTGATTGGTAAAACCAACAAATTCTTCTCTCAGATCTGCTTCTTGGAGCAGGGATTTGTGAAAGAAGACAAAGTTTCTATTACCAACCTGATTGCTGGAAAAGCAAAAGAACTCGGCGATACCATCACGGTTAAGCGCTATGTTCGCTATCAGCTCGGCGCATAAGTTTACTTTGCGTTAAGTGCAAAAGCCCGTCATTGCGACGGGCTTTTTTTGGTTTAAACCGAGATGATTCTCAGCATATCCGAGAACCGATCCGCAAAGGATTGATGGAGACGACACCCGCAACGGAGTCGCAAACTGCTCCTCGAGCAATTCACTCCTTGACAGAAAATCTTCGCGGCATATTACCCAACGGCGCTCCCAGATCAGCAAGGACTCGCGCCCCCCTGCCCTGCTGGCGAACAGAACGGGGCCATGCACGCCGCACGAATCCAGCGGCACCGCGGCGATCTCCGAAACGTGGACTAGCCGCGACGCCGGACAATTTCGAATAGGCAGACCCCCGTCGCCACGGAAACATTCAAACACTCCACAAAACCCGCCATGGGAATCTCCAAGAGCAGGTCGCAGTTCTTCAGGGTCAATTGCCGAATTCCCTTCGCTTCTGAGCCCATCACCAAAGCCAACGGCCCGGAAAGATCAGCCGTATAGAGATTCTCGGTTCCCTTATGGTCCGAAGTACCGGCAATGCGAATGCCATGATCTTTCAAGGTTTCCATGGTCCGCGCCAAATTGGTAACTCGAAAAATCGGCGTATGCGCGGCTCCGCCGCAACTGACCGAAATGGCCGTCTGCGTAACGCCTACCGCCCGGTCTTTCGGCATAATGACGGCATCCACACCCGCTCCATTTGCAGAACGCAAGCAGGCCCCCAGGTTGTGTGGATCCTGAATGCAGTCCAAAATCAGAATCAGTGGATTCTTGGCCTTTTCCAACAAGGCCAGCAATTCTGTTTCATCTTTAATCAGGGGTTTCGTACCCGTTGAATGGGCATTCTTCCGCGCACCCTGCTGATTACTCCGTCCAAAATCTGAACCCCGCTTATTAAATTGTTTCTTTCCGCTAGCCATAACTGAATATCCTCATAAATTCGTTAGACAATATTCACTATTTTACCGCCCCGAACCATTTTCATTTCAAACTTTTCTTCGGGGCCGTCGTACATTGGGGTTCAAAATATATGGGATAGACGCGTTTTCTCCGTGCACTGCTGGGAGCGCTGTGGTTTAACCACTTGCTTATGAATCACGTCCTCAAATCTTATATGGAACGCTACATCGAGCTGGAAGCAGCCGTGCGGGAGCTCATTGCCCGAAAAGGGAATTCTCTCTGTGCCCAATGCTCGTGCATCTGCTGCGATGCCGTCATGTGTGTGGAAGCCATTAAAAGCCCGTTTCTTAAGCTCATCCACCAGCAGGAGCATCAATACGACGAAAAAGACGGATTTCTCTCCTCCACGGGATGCCGACTCAAAAAGGGCCGGCCCTCCGTCTGCTACGAATATTTCTGCGATGACCACTTTTATTTCCAACCCGATGAACTGCACGAAGACGTACTGAAGATTATTGGGTCGTTGCTATTCCACGCCACCCGCAATGCCCAAGGCGATATCCCCCTCGATGAAATCACGGAGGAAGCCGAACTCGATTCAGCTGACTTCCAAACCTTGGAAAGACAGCTCAACGAGAGTTTACAGGCCGCGGAAATCATTCAGAACTACTACCGAGACGGCTCGATGAGCAACGCGTCTCATCCCCTCCTGAAACGAATCCAAATCCCGGAAGAGTTTCAGTAAAGATCACCGCCAGAAAGGGTGGATCGGTCGGCATTCATCGGGCGCATTTTCCCTCCGGTTGTTCCCTTGGATGAACGAATGCAGACGAATCGCAACCCTCCGCTCGCGGGCCCCCGTTTCTATCGGGCACCCTCAGTCCCGTTTCTGGGGAGAAGCACATACCCTTTTCCGGCGATAGCGCTTTCATCCAAAACGATTAGGATGTGAAACAGACCTTTTTAAAAAAAGTAGGCTTCTCATTGGATGGGCCCGCGGAGCAACCGCACGTTATGAAGAGAGTAAAAAATATGAAATTAACACACCTGAACCGCGTAGTATCGGTCCTTATTTTGGGGCTATTCGCAGGATCCGCGCAGGCGGACCAGCCGCCTCCCAATATTATTTTCATCATGGCCGATGACCTCGGACCGGGATGGGTGGACTTTGACGGGAGTCATCCCGACATCAACACCCCAAATTTGGAGCGACTGGCCGAAAGCGGAATGGTGTTTAACAAAGCGTATGCCGCAGCGACGGTTTGTTCGCCGACTCGTGCCGCATTAATCACGGGCATGTCGCCAGCACAGATCGGGCTGACCACGCATATTCCGGGAGTGGCAGGCCGAGAGCGCGCGGCTCCGAAGGGCGGACCGAAAGATGCAAAATCGTTGAAATATCTTCCGCTGGATCTTCCCAGCTATGCTCGCGAATTGAAAAAATTGGGATATGCCACCGCCTTTTTTGGAAAATGGCATTTGGCCGGAGAAGGATCGGCCAGAAATAACAACCAAGGCATTGTGAACCGCGCTTGGCATCCCGAGCATTATGGGTTCGACCTCAATATCGGCGGTTGCGCGTATGGCCAGCCCAAATCTTGGTTTGACCCCTACGGAAATGGAACCATTAAGAACCGAAAAGAAGGCGAATACCTGACGGACCGGCTGGGAGATGAAGCCGTTTCGTTCATTAAGGCCCACCAGAATGGGCCCTTTCATTTATCCCTGTGGCTGTACTCGGTACACACCCCGATCCGAGCCCCCGCCGCTTTGGTGAAAAAGAACGGAGGGAATGCCTATCTGGCCATGCTGGAGAGTATGGATCAGGCGGTCGGAAAAATATTGGATACGCTGGAAGCCACTGGAACGCTCGACCACACCATGGTCGTCTTCTATTCCGACAATGGAGGAGCCAAGCGCACCCCATGGCTGGCCGGCAAAAAGGGATCGTTGCAGGAAGGCGGGCTCCGCGTTCCCATGGTGGTTAGCTGGCCGGGGGTGATTCAAGGCGGGACGGCATGCAATGCCCCCGTGAACAGCATGGACTTCTTTCCGACCTTTGTGCACGCAGCGGGCGGATCGACCAAGCAGATCACCCTATTGGAAGGACTGGACCTGATGCCTTTGTTCAAAGGATCCCAAAAACTGGACCGCAATACGCTGTACTGGCACTACCCGCATAATCGTCCCGATGTGGAACTAGATATGGGTAGTTCGATTATCATAGGAGACTGGAAGCTTTATGAAGGATATGGGGTGATTGTGGATGCGTTGTTTAATCTAAAGGACGATCCGATGGAGACCCAGAATCAGATACAGCAGCATCCTGAGGTCGCGGAAAAACTGCGCGGAAAACTCCACCAGTGGCTTCAATCTGTCGATGCCAAAATGCCGCCGCCCGTGAACCCCTAACACCGTATACACCCCAAAATCGGAGCAGAGATTGAAAAAAATGAGCCTAAATAGATTTCAAACCCTCGTTGGAATTTTCGTGGCGTCAGCAACGATCGCCTCGGCCGATGAACGCTACGTTTTGCAGTATGATGCCCCCGCCGCGAACGACCTGATCCAATCCAAGGGCCTGTCGAAACAGCCTACATTTATCACAACCGCATTGCCGCTGGGCAATGGTCGGTTGGGGGCCATGTTTTCGGGGGGCATTGCTGAAGAGCATCTGATGATTAACGACATCACGCTCTGGATGAATGCAAAACGGGGCCTGGATGCGGTTTCCCAGTCTGGCACACGCACCGTGGATCCCAACGATTTCGAAACCGTGCGTCAGGCGTACAGGACGGCTCAATACGGCACAAAAAAGGGCAGCATGGAGGCCCTTTCCACCCAATTCCTCAGTTCAAAGAATCCGCTGGGCAACTATGCCCCCTTCGCCAATGTGGTCATCGCCACGGGTCATGACCCATCCGTTGCAACGGATTATCACCGGTCCCTCGACGCCCGAACCGGATTGGGCCGGGTCAGCTATTCCATAAATGGAGGTCAGTTCACCCGCGAGTATTTTTGTAGTTTTCCCCACGACCTCGTTGGCGCCCGCTACACGGCAAAAGGGGCGACGCTGGATTTGACCATTCAAGCCCTCACCTTTCACCAGACCCAGGAGCTCAAGGCGTCTGGGAACAGGATCACCCTGGTCGCCGAGGCCAAGATGGCTCAGGATAATATGGCGTTTATGCAGCTCATCCATATCGAGGCCGTGGATGGACGGGTGATCCCGCAAGCGGACGGTTCGGTGAAGGTCTCCGGCGCGACGGATGTGCGGATCTATCTGGCCGGCTACACCGACTACCTGCCAACGTATCCAGCATTCAAAGGGCGCGATTTTCGGGGAGACTGCAACAGGATCCTCAATGCAGCCTGCCAATTAGGATATGATGCGTTAAAGCAGGCGCATGTGGCAGATATCTCCGCGCTGATGGCCCGCTGCCGGCTCGAGTTGGATTTTGAGCCTTCCGGCAGCACAACCGACCAGCTGGTGAATCACGAGAGCCGGGAATTGGAAAATCTATATTTTAACTATTCCCGCTATCTGCAGCTGAGTTGCTCGCGCGGTGCCGCAGTGCCCTCGAACTTGCAAGGGCTTTGGAATGCGAGTCTGAAACCGGCGTGGAACTGCGACTACCACACCGACATCAACGTGCCAATGAATTACTGGATGGTGGAAACGGCCAACCTGCCGGAGTCGTTCAGCCCTTTTAAAAAATGGTTGAATATGATTGCAGAATCAGGTGCCCACACCGCCCGCGAAACCTTTGGCATCCACCACGGGTGGAGCATGGGACTCAATGGGAATGTCTTCGGATTTACCGCACAGAACGAGCATGGTCGCCGTGCCCAGCAGGCGGGCCACTGGCTGAGCCAGCATCTGTTTGAACACTACGCCTTCGGCGGTGACCTAGAATACCTCAACGAGGTGTATCCCACTCTAAAAGGGGCGGCCGAATTTTTTGTTGAATTTCTTGCGCCATGGAAGGATGGATCGCTGGTTGTCTATCCCACTTGGTCGCCCGAGAATAATTATTTAAAAAAATATGGCAGACTGAATAAACAGACGTACGGCGCATCGTGGGATCAGCAGCTCGTGTTGAATCTCTTTACCGACTGCATTGAATCCTCCTACCTCCTTGAACGCGATGAGGCCTTCCGGAAAACACTTCAAGAAATGATTCCCCGGCTCTCCCCGCAAAAGATTGGGAAACATGGCCAACTGCAGGAGTGGCCGGAGGATTGGGATGATCCAAAGAACCAGCATCGTCATATATCCCATCTCATCGCCTTGCACCCCGGACGCGACATTTCGCCGCTCACCACCAAAGCATTGTATGAGGCCGCCCTCGTGACCATGGAACACCGGGGCGATCAATCCACCGGGTGGAGTTCCGGGTGGAAGACCTGTTTTTGGGCGCGCTTGCATGATGGAGACCGGGCGCATAAAATCTATACATTTCTGACGTCCAAACGGGCCTATCCCAACCTATTCGACTTCCATCCGCCGTTCCAGATCGACGGAAATTTTGGCGGAGCCGCCGGGGTTTGCGAAATGCTGTTGCAGAGTCATCTCCGCAGTGTGAATCCAAACGCAACAACCATTGAAGAGGCGGCATTTATTGCCTATCAGCAAGATGCGGACATCCCGAATCAGTATGTCCCAGTCGTGCCGGATGAAAAGCTGGTGAACGCGCCCTATATTCTGCACCTGCTTCCGGCGTTGCCGAGCAAATGGGCGAAAGGAAAGGTCTTCGGACTGCGCGCACGCGGGGGGTTCGAGGTGGATATTGCATGGGACAATGGCCAGCTGTTGCAGGCCGAGATTCGCGCCACGCGCGACAGTCAATTCCGAGTCTATGCGAATGGGAAACTGAGCAAAACTCTTGCGCTAAAGAAAGGCGAATCCACGATTTGGAAATAGCTCGCCCCTAAAAATTATAGGAGCCCCCGCCAGGGGCTCCAAGAGACCGCGCCTCCTTACAGTCGAACTTCAATACCCTGTTCGCGCATATGCTCTTTCACTTCCCGAATCGTGAATTCCCCGAAGTGGAAAATAGATGCCGCAAGTACCGCATCGGCTTTGCCCAACGTAACGCCATCCGCCATGTGCTGTAGCGTTCCGGCACCACCGGATGCAATCACCGGAACCCCAACGGCCTCGGAAACCGCACGCGTCAGTTCCAGATCAAATCCATCTTTACAGCCATCGCAATCCATACTGGTCAGCAGGATTTCCCCCGCGCCACGCTGGGTGCCCTCAACGGCCCATTCAATCGCATCCAGTTTCGTTGGGTTACGGCCGCCGTGCGTGAAAACCCCCCAAGTGCCATCGCCGTTTCGGCGCGCATCAATGGCCAGCACCGTGCATTGCGAGCCGAATGAATCGGAACATTCATTTAAGATATCCGGATTCATAATGGCGGCCGTATTAAACGAGATTTTATCTGCCCCCGCTTTAAGCATATTCCGAACATCGGCCGCCGTACGAATTCCTCCACCCACGGTCAGGGGCATGAAAACCTGCTCCGCACAGCGCCGCACAATATCCACCATGGTTTCACGGCCATCGCTCGATGCCGTAATATCCAAAAAGGTCAGTTCGTCCGCGCCTTGGGCCTCATACGCTTTCGCGCATTCCACCGGATCGCCGGCATCGCGCAGATCCACAAAATTGACGCCTTTCACCACGCGACCGCCGGTCACATCAAGACACGGTATGATTCGTTTTGCTAACATAGAAAATCCCCAAAATATCGAAAGGAACTGACGATATTGCAGGGGATGAAAAAACGCAAACGGGATTTCCCGTTATTCAGAAGCCCGTTGCCTAAAGCCGGTTTATTTTCCAAGAACCTCTCCGGGTTTCTCCCCAGAAAATTCATCCCAATACAACCCACATTCCTTCCCCCTAAACGCCTGATTTGGCCGCATCATAGACGGCCCGAACCGACACCGCGTGCGTCTTCGCCGCAGCGCGGCAGTCCTCAATTTCAGGCGATACGGTTAAAACCAATCCCTTTCGCTGGCCCACCTTCAGCCGAATCGGACCAAATGCGGTGTCCACGGTTCGGAAACTCCGCTCGAGCACCGTTCGTTTGGACCCATATTCCCGAATGCCAAAGGTCGTGGATTCCAAGAAAATAAGATCCAGCATGGATTCCCGCTCGGCGGGCAAACACAGCACCGTCAACAAAATGCCCTGCCGTTGCTTTTTCATCAGAATAGACGTGGTGAAAACGTCCAACGCCCCGGCCGCCAACAAGTGCTCAAACAGGCACCCCACCAGCTCCGGTGTCGTATCATCCAGATTGCATTCCAGCACCAACACTTCATCCGCCGTCTGATCGTCCGCCGATTCATAAAGGGTTGCCCGCAGCAAATTGGGTCGATGGTTCAACTTTCGATGACCGAAACTATAGCCCGTGGTCATCGCTCTGCTTCCAGGGATTGGACCCTCTGCCGTACGCCAGTTCGCAATCAACGCCGCTCCTGTTGGAGTAACCAATTCGAAGGGTTCATCCACCTCCTGCACCGGAAAGCCTTCTAAAATGCTACAGGTGGCGGGGGCCGGGTTCGGGTACGTTCCATGGGCACATTCAAGCGTTCCATGGCCCTGCGGAAGCGATCGAATGGAAACCTCATCCACCCCCAATTTTTCCAGTGCCAGACAACAGCCCACAATATCAATAATGGAATCCATTGCACCCACTTCGTGGAAATGAATTTTTTCAATATCCACTCCATGGATCGCCGCCTCTGCTTTGCCGATTAAACGAAATACATCGGAGGCCCGTCCCTTGACTGCACGAGGCAACGAGCTCTCGGCAATCAACTCAAGAATCGTCGAAAGATGCCGTCCATGATGGGGATGATGGCCCGGCACCTGTTGACCAGATTCCGGAGGGTTCTCCAATTCAACGCGAGCACGCAGCCCGGTCATTCCCTGCTCCACCACCTGCTCCACCACAATTTCAAAGGGATCCACTCCAAGGGACTGCAGCTCGGCATTCAGTTCGTCCACAGACACACCCAGCTCGATGAGCGCTCCGAGAATCATATCTCCGCTGGCTCCACCCACACTCTCAAAATGCAACGTTCGACTCATACTTACCTCAAGGCAGGCCCAGGGCCTGCAATACGTTTATCCAAATTTAACCAAACCCGCTTCCCGCAGACTCAGAAAGTCGGAATTGGAGTTTGTTTTGCGATGCCCCATCACAATGTGATCGAGCACCTTAATGCCCATCACTTCTCCAGCACCAATCAATTGCTGGGTTACTTTAATATCATCTGCCGAAGGCGTTGGGTCGCCGGACGGATGATTGTGAGCCAGAATCATGGAGGCGCAGGAGAGTTCTAATGCTTTTTTAAACAGCTCGCGTGGATGCACCAAACTACTCGTCAATGTGCCTTCGCTGATTTTCTGCGGTTCACCAATGAGTCGATTCTTGGCATCGAGCATCAAGGCCCAAAACACTTCTTTCTGTAAAACGCGTGCCCGTTCCCGCAGCACAGCCGCGGCTTGCTCCGGCGTGACGATCAGAGGACGTTCGCCCACACTTTCGCGGGTCAGCCGTTGCGCCAGCTCCATGGCCGCTTTGATCATCTGGGCTTTCACTTTTCCAATGCCTGGCAGGTGTTTATCGCCCGCCATTTCGCCAACCGATGCTTTGGCCAAGGCCGTTAACGAACCATAGCGAGTGAGCAACAACTGCGAGAGTTGCACCACATTCACATGAACCGTGCCCGTCCTCAGGATCAGCGCCAGCAATACGCCATCGGAAACATTTTCGGCCCCGACCCGTTCAAACTCCTCGCGCGGGCGCAACTGCGCAGGCATATCGCACACGCGAAGACGGGTATCTGCCACTTGATAACCTGTTTTTTCACCCATTTTCATCCTCTCACACAGAGCAACCAATTTTTACGCGGGAAGCATTCCCGTCGAAAGTTCATCGCCCAACTTCTTCCGGATCCATCGTACCCATAACTCCTTCAAGACGAACACCCATTCACGATCCTGGTCCAACCGATCGAAAATTTCAGGGTTGGAAAAGGTTCCAACCGTTGGAACTTTATTTGCCGGTCGATCCAAACCCACCGGTTCCGCGGGTTGTTTCAGAAAGTTCTTCCACCAGTTCATAGAAAATCGGCGAGCAGTCGCACGCCACAATTTGGAAAAGACGTTGGCCCTTTTCGGCCGTATAGGATTCGCCCTTAATGTTGTCGCACATCGCCATCAACTCCCCGCGATACCCCGCGTCGATCAGCCCCATAGAGTTTGCCAGACGCAGCGGCGTTTTTGAAATGATGGAGCGCGGCATCAGAAAATAAGCACGACCCTCTTTCGGTTCGCAGGCAATACCCAGCTTAATGGCTTTGGTCTCGCCGGGCTCAATGGTGATCTCTTCGAGCACGTAGAGGTCGAGGCCGGCATCGCCCTCATGGAAGTGGCCGTGGTCGGAATAGATTTCGCGTGCCGTGTCGTTGAGTGGTTTGATCTTAAGATTCATGTGCTTCCTTTATATAAGTGTGCCCGTGGATTTTAGCTTAATCCGATCATCGGACCAACCTAATGTATCCGGCACGCGGAGGCCATAAAAAGTATTTAAAACCACCGCTCTTTTTCATTGAGGGCGTTCGCGGCCAATCCACAACGCCGCCGTTCTGGCTTGGTAGAAAATAGAGGAACCACTAATCTACGCGCTTTAAAATCAATAGAGGAAAAATGAGCCTGCGCAAAATCGTTCTGACACCGCGGCGCATTAAATCATTTTTAATAGAACTAAGGATGGATGAATGTTGAAGTTAGCAATTTTTGGATCGGGATCAGGAACCAATGCACAGGCCATTATCAATGCCATTGAGGCGGGCACACTGGATGCAGAAATCAAATGTGTGTTGGCCGACCAGGAAGAGGCCTACATTCTCGAACGCGCCCGCAAACAGGGCATTCCTGCCTTCTATTTTGACTGCGCGCCGTTTAAATCCAAACTCGATGGCGAGGCCGAACAACAGGTTCTCCAAATCTTGGAAGAACACGATGTGAACTTCATCGTCCTCGCTGGCTTCATGCGGATCGTCAAACAGGGCCTACTCCATACCTATGCCGGCCGCATGATCAACATTCACCCCTCGCTGTTGCCCAGTTTCCCGGGGTTAGATAGTGGAAAACAAGCCTTCGACTATGGCGTGAAATTTACCGGATGCACCGTTCACTTTGTGGATGCAGGAATCGATACCGGCGCGGTGATCAACCAGAAGATCATTGCCATTGAAAATGATGACACCCTGGAAGGTATGATGCAAAAACTCCACGCTCAGGAACACATTGCCTATCCAGAAGCTCTGCAATGGATCGCCGAAGGCCGCATCCAACGGAATGGGCGGCGGATCACACTGAAATAAGCACTCGAACTTTTCCTTTTACCATCGCGACGCGATTATTCAACGGATCGATGCACCCCATCGCTCTCCCCGCAAAAGATCCAGTCCACTCCCCCCATTCCGCCAAGGAACGGCCCACCCGTTAAAAGGATTCGCCGTCAGAAAACCAAAAAACCCGCCCTCGTTTTCGGAGAGCGGGTTTCTTCTAAACGATTAAAAGTTAACCGAGCTTACATCATGAAGATTCGGCGGATAAATAAGATTCCCCCGCCAAACAGACCGATCAGCGCCATACTAGCCGGCTCCGGAATGGCCGCAACGCGAAATCCGAGACCACCGAACGATCCAATTGGATTCGAGCTCGAAATGGCCGTTGTGGAACGAAGGACCTCCTCATCAGAGGCCATATTACCACCACGATGGCTGAACGTCTCATCCCATTCCAACACATTGCCCATCATATCATACGTGCCATTTTGCTCCATAGTACCTTGACCAGTTTCCCGTATGCTGCCGCGAATACTATCGTAGTTCCAGCCGGAGTACCATCCTGCCTCTGGCGGATTATTCGTATCGCTTCCCCCATTGGCATAGAGCGAGTAGGTGCCATCGTTGACCGGCTTATAATAGGCGGCTTTATACCACTCATCCGCACTGGGCACCACATAGACGATGCCGTAGGCATCCACCGCGGCATCGCGATCAATTCCCACATACGCACCCTCATCATCAAACTGGTACGCACCCTCGTAGGCGTTTTCCGTCGTTAGGTAGTTCGCAAACTTCATCGCTTCATAAGCATTTATATGGGCCACAGGATAGGTGCCGAAATATATATCGTTGCCACCGATATTGGAGTCCGCCGCGTTCGCCGCGGCAAACTGCTCAGACGTGATTTCCATCTGACCGATACGATAGGCATAGTCCACGGCACCAGAGCCGGTTAAAGGATCCGCTACATTGCCTGCGCCACCGATATCTACGAAATTGATGGAGAACGCGTTGTCGCCCGACCCAAAAGAATCCGTCGTAATTGCCGCATAACTCCCGGCAACCCCCATCGTTACCGCCACCCCTACTGCCATCTGTTTCATTTTCATTTGTCATGCTCTCCCGTTAAAAACAGTACCCCAACCTCAGCAGCACCTGCTTCTGAAGCGCTCTATGGTTAAGCTAAACCCTACCGCTCGCCCAATAAAGAAGTATCAATATGCCCGATTAATAAAAACACGTAAAGATTTTTACTTATTTATTCTTTTCTAGTATATTATACTAGAAAGTATAACAAGAAAGACAGACTCGATTGTGATCCAAAGGCCTTATCGCTCGCGGAATCGGGATCAGCTTCGAATCGTCAACCCAAAGAAAAAAGGGTCTGCTGAATGCTCCGTCCCCAACCAGGCGGCCCATGCTCCGAGCGTTCCGCCGAGGAGCAGTCGCCCCGTTAAAAGGATTCGCCGTCAGAAAACCAAAAAACCTGCCCTCGTTTTCGGAGAGCGGGTTTCTTTTAAACGATTAAAATTTAAACGGGGTTACTTCATGAAGATTCGGCGGACAAATAAGATTCCCCCGCCAAACAGACCGATGAGCACCATACTAACCGGCTCCGGAATGGCCGCCACACGAAGTCCGAGAGTATCGTACTCCGATTCCGGGTCCAAGGTCCGGACGGACATCGTGGAACGAAGATCCACCTCACTACTGGCTAAAGAACCACCGCGATGGCCGAACGCCTCATCCCATTCCCACACGTTGCCCATCATATCATACGTGCCGTTTTGCTCGATGGCGCCAGAGCCGGGGGAGTGAACATGGCCATTACCACCGTAGTTCCAGCCAGATGACCATCCCGCCTCTGGCGGATTATTCGTATCGCTGCCCCCATTGGCATAGAGCGAGTAGGTGCCATCGTTGATCGGTTTATAATAGGCGGCTTTATACCACTCATCCGCACTGGGCACCACATAGACGATGCCGTAGGCATCCACCGCGGCATCGCGATCAATCCCCAAATACATGCCTTCATCATCAAACAGATACGCGCCTTTGTAGGCGTTTTCCGTCGTCAGGTAATTCGCAAACTTCATCGCCTCATACCCCGAAACATAAACAACGGGAGTGTCACCGGGAAAGTGATCTTCGCTGCCGCTGCCGATATTGGAATCCTGCGCGTACGCCGCGGCAAACTGGGCAGACGTGATTTCTGTCTGACCGATACGATAGGCATAGTCCACGGCACCAGAGCCGGTTAAAGAATCAGCCGCATTGCCTGCGCCACCGATATCCACGAAATTGATGGAGAACGCGTTGCCGCCTGTCCCAAAATAATCCGTCGTAATTGCCGCATAACTCCCGGCAACCCCCATCGTTAGCGCCACCCCTACCGCCATCTGTTTCATTTTCATCTGTCATGCTCTCCCGTTAAAAATAGTACCCCAACCTCAGCAGCACCCGCTTCTGAAGCGCTCTATGGTTAAGCAAAATCATAAGGCGTGCTTAAAAAGAAGTATCAATATGCCCGATTAATAAAAACACGTAAAGATTTTTACTTATTTATTCTTTTCTAGTATATTATACTAGAAAGTATAACAAGAAAGATAAACTCGATTGTGATCCAAAGGCCTTCCTGCTCCCAATCGCTTATTCCGAGAGCGAAAACGTTATCGGCATATTTCCAGAGTCCGGAAGCATTCAATCGCGCAGCGGCCTTATCGCTCGCGGAATCGGGATCAGCTTCGAATCGTCAACTCCAAGAAAAAAGGGCCCGCTGAATGCTCCACCCCGATCCTGGCCCTACCATACGCACGGCGACTCTCGACCAACTTGGCCACGGCATTTTTTAGGTTAAAAAAGAAGGCGCGGGAATTTGACGGCAACTTTTTACCAGATAAGAGTTGCGTGTTTCGAAAGGGCTGTGTACGTTCCTCGACTGATTTTTCAACCAAAAGAATTGTAAGAGGTTTGCCATGAGAATTAG